>SVIM01000011.1 GCA_015069485.1 Clostridiales bacterium
TTTTTCTGCAATTGCTTTTGCCATTAGTGGTGGCACTGCATTACCTATTTGGGTAAACGCCGTCGTTCTACTACCTTCAAAGTAATAATTATCTGGAAAAGATTGTATTCTTGCCGCCTCACGAACCGTTATAGAACGCGCTTGCGTTTTGTCGGGATGTATAAAATAGTGCCCGTCTTTTGAAATATGCGCCATCATTGTGTGGCAGGTCGGCGTATCCCACTCAACTATCTTAAACCTGTCTAAAAACGACGTTACGTTTTTATGAGTACGTAATTCACTTGGTAAATCCACGTATTTTAACCTTTTGTGTCCATCATTCCAAGCGTCTATAACTCTTTTATAAATTTCCTTATCTCTTTGAATATGAGGACGCGCTACGTGATAAGTTAAAACGTCGTTCTTCGCACGAATACCAAATTCAGTAAGATATTTCGACGGCTTGCATTTATACTCTTTGCTTTCTTCCCCTGCTTGAATTTCCGGCAAATCCTTTAATAAGTCCTCAACCTTATATGAGTGCCTTATTTCTTCAAATTGTGGATATTTATATTTTCCGTCAAACTCCGTTTTCCAACCAATAATAATTATTCTTCTTCTGTTTTGTAACACTCCAAAATTTTTAGCATTCAGTTCTTTACACTCGATTTTATATCCAACACGCGCTAAATACTTCTTTAGGTTCGCAAAATGCTGACCTTTATTTGCGGTTAATAATCCTGGTACATTTTCAAACACAAACATTTTGGGTTGATAGCGTTTCAAAAATCTGCAATACAGTCTATACAAATAATTTCGCTCATCCCCTTGCATTTTATCTTCTTTTACCGCTCTACCGACAAGTGAATATGCCTGACAAGGTGGACCACCTATTATAATGTCTACTTCTTTCTTTCCAACGAGAACATCTACCTTTTCAAAAATGCCACGCATTGTTTCATCAGACATTTTTTCATTTATAACTGAATTTAACAACTCTTCAGGAACAAGACTGTACAATTTTTCTCTTGTAATTTGTCCACGTAAATACTTATTGTAAAAACTCAATTTATTTTGCTTTTTTAAGTAATGATAACAAATGCGAGTTCTTAACGTATAGCAAGCATCTGAATTCATTTCTATATGTGCTAGAGGAGAAAATCCATTTTGTAAAAAACCTTCTGATAATCCGCCCGCACCAGCAAACAAGTCTATATAATTCATCTCAAATGTTTTCCTTTTTAGACTTTTTGCTAAAATCACTTTGATTTTAGCATAGTATATATGACAACATCTGTCATGTTTTCAAAAATTAATTTTTTTATTTGATACTTTTTCTTTTTTAAGAATTTTTATTAAAATCACGCATTTGATTACTCGTTCTCTAAAATTCTAAAATAATCATCATAACGTGCGCTAACGTATTCTGCTATAAGGTTAATCATTGGTTTAGCATTGTTATCACGATAAAATGAATCGAATGCATCATAATAACGCTTACGGTCAGAAAATTTAACGTTAATTGCAGGATAACCATTTCTAATCAACTCAAGATTAAGTATCAAACGCCCTGTCCTACCGTTACCATCAATAAATGGGTGAATTCCTTCAAATTCAAGATGAAATAAAGCAATACGCTCTATAATATTCATAGTTGTTTTACGCTCTTCATTCTTGGCGAGAAGGTCTGTCATTCTCGGTTCAATTAAATAGGGTTGAACAGGTTCGGTGAATGCGCCCATAATGCGAACGGGAATACGACGATACACGCCCTTATCTTCAGGTTGATTCATTAAAACAAGCGAATGAATGTCTTTAATCGTTGACTCATTTAAAGGAACTTCCTTAGTGGCGATATCTCTTACGTATAAAAAAGCATCACGATGTCCTACTGCTTCAAGATGGTCTTTCAATGGTTTTTGGTCAACAGTCATTCCCTCAAGGACAATCGCCGTTTCTTGAAGGGTTAACGTATTTCCTTCAATAGCATTAGAGTTATACGTAAATTCAATCATAAACTCTTGTCTTAGACGATTTAATTCCCCACTAGTAAGTGGACGCATAGAATTAAGTCTTTCTCGCTTGTATTCTATTTCGTCAAATATGCTATTTTTAGAGAATCTTCCATCCTTAGGTTTTGTTGCGTTTTCAGGAATCATATAGAGTTTACCCTTGCGAATAACACCGTCTATTTTCCCTTCCGCGCATAAAATTCTAACTCTACGTGAGGATATTCCCCATTTTTCCGCTGCTTGAGAAACTTTTATATATTCCATTCAAGCACCTCCTTGAAACAATTACAAATTTCCTATTATAAGTATAATGCTTTTTAGGAACAATGTCAAGTGGTTTTAAGGGTTTTTATATAATAAATATTCCTAAAATTGAATTAACGGAACAATGTAATGTGTCTATCATAAAATTATAACATAGTTCTTAAATCGACTAATAACACATTTGTATAGATACGCTTATTTGAATTTTACACATTTGTGCAATTTGAGAAAAACGCTCACCACGTCTAGATTTGAACCTTAAATTTATAAAATTTTACAACGGCGTGTGTTTATAAAAATCAATAAAACATTGACGTTAACTGCTGTTTTTATATTCAAATCCCACAGGGGCAATATGTTTTATTTCTTGTTGTTTCGTAATAAGAAATAAAAAGTCTTAGCGTTTTGAGACTTTTCAAATCTCTAATTTTGATTTCGCAATTTCAAAAAATAATCAAAATAAAGAAAAAAGGGCTTAAAAAGCCCTAAAAATGCAAAAAAACAAGGTCAAACTGTCCTAGACAAATTTGACCTTGTATGTGGCTGGGGTAGCTGGATTTGAACCAACGAATGACGGAGTCAGAGTCCGTTGCCTTACCGCTTGGCGACACCCCAATTTTAAATTTTTATTGCAAAAGCCTTATTAAAGGCAAATTGCTTAATTATTATATAAAAGTATAAAAAAAATTTCAAGCGTTTTTGCATTGTTTTTTGCTATTTTTTTTGGCGATATTATAATAGACGGTTGATTAGTAAAAATTATTTTTTTGCGCTATGGCAAAGCCTTTTTTAAAAAGCCCGATAATTTTGATAAAAAACGCCGAGCGGAGAAAGCCTGCAAAGCCTTACGCAAGCGAGAAATACAAAAGCCGTTTTTAGTACTTTTTGCAAGCGCAGTACTTAAAAACGGCTTAATTTTTTTATTAATTAGCGCATATGTGCTGGGCAATTAAAAATTAAAAAATTCTTTTGCGTTGTTGTAGCAAATATTTTGCACGATTTTACCCAAGGTTTGCAGCTCTTCTTCGGGATATTGTCCGCTTTCTACCAAATAGCCCAACTTGCTACAAAGTATTCTTCTGTAATATTCGTGGCGGGGATAAGCCAAGAACGAACGGCTATCGGTAAGCATACCTACCGAATTAGAAATTACGCCGACCTGCATTAATACTTCCATATTTTGGCGCATACCGTCTTGCTGATCTAAAAACCACCAAGCCGTGCCAACCTGCACCCTGCCCTTTACGCCCTGCTTTTGGAAGCAACCTGCAAGCACCGTTAAGGCGTAGTTATCTTTATTATTTAAACAATATAAAATGGTTTTAGGAAGAGCTTCGATTTCTTCAAGGGAAGATAACAGCGCGGAAAGATTATTTATAAAGGAGCTATCGCCCATGCCGTCAAAGCCGGTATCTGCGCCAACCTTGCTATACATAAGCTTTGAATTGTTGCGGGTTGCGCCAATATGAAGCTGCATAACCCAGTTGCGCTTTGCGTATTCCTTGCCAAAAAACAAAAGTAAATAACCCTTATAGACACTTTCTTCCTCGACGGAAAGCGCGTTGCCTGCAAGCGCCTTTTTTAAGGCTTTATCCGCTTCTTCGTAAGATGCGTTTTTAAAGCGCACGACTTCTAACGAGTGGTCGCTGACCTTTGCGCCCATATCGGCAAAATAATCAATGCGACGGGAAAGGGCTAAAGTTAAGTCGTTAAGGCATACTATGGGGGTATTTGCAACGCTTGCGAGCTGTGAAATGTATTCGGCAAAGCCTTCGTTTTGAATATTAACCGCCTTATCGGGACGGAAGGTGGGCAAAACCTTTATGTTAAAAGCGCTATCTTCCTTAATTTTTTTGTGCCAAATTAAGTCGTCGATAGGGTCGTCGGTGGTGCAAACTACCTCAACCTGCATTTTTTTCATCATTTCGCGCGCGCTTAGCGTTTGCAAAACGGAATTTGCCTTTTCCCAAATTACCTTTGCGTTTTTGGCGTTAATAATTTCGTCAATGCCAAAATAACGCTTCATTTCTAAATGCGACCAATGATATAAGGGGTTGCCAACGAAATAGGGCATGCTTTCGGCAAATTGATAAAACTTTTTATAATCGTCGTCAGGGCCGGAGATAGAATCTTCGGCATAGCCCCTTGCCCTTAAAGCGCGCCACTTATAGTGGTCGCCGTACCTATCGCCTGCGCCAAGCCAAACCTCGGCAAGATTTCTAAATTTTTTATCTTGATAAATTTCCTTGGGCTGTAGGTGACAATGATAGTCGATAACAGGCAAGCCTTCGGCGTAGTTATGATATAAAATTTTTGCCGTTTCGGAATCGAGAAGAAAGTCCTTATCCATAAATGGTTTCATAATTATTTACAATTTGCCCTTTTTATTAAAGCAAAAGCTTGCTTTTTTGCAAATTGCCCCTTACATATGCCGTAACGACGGCGTTTTTATTTTATTAAGGCTTAAGGCGACGAAGGTGTGTCGCCTTAAAAAAAATACTATTATCTTTGTACTCTTCCCGAACCGTCGCCACCTGCCAACGCTTCAACCTCCTTGCGGGTTACCAAGTTAAAGTCGCCGGGGATGGTGTGCTTTAATGCAGAAGCGGCAACGCCGTATTCGAGCGCAGATTTAAAATCCTTGCCGTCCATAAAGCCACAAATTACGCCGCCTGCAAAGCTATCGCCGCCACCGACACGGTCGACGATGGGGTGAATATCGTATGATTTAGAGTGATAGAATTCCTTCGTTTCGGCACAATAAATACAAGCCGACCAGCCGTTATCGGAAGCAGAACGGGAAACGCGAAGGGAAGATACTGCGTATTTAAAGTTAAACCTTTCCACCATTTGTTCAAAGATGGACTTATAGCCTGCAAGCTCTAATTCGCCACTCGTTACGTCCGTTTTGCCGGGCTTAAAGCCTAAAACGAGCTCGGCGTCCTCTTCGTTGCCGATACATACGTCAACGTATTGCATAAGGTTTGTCATAACCCTTTGCGCCTTTTCGCTTGACCAAAGCTTTTTGCGGAAGTTTAAGTCCACCGAAACGGTTACGCCGTGTTTTTTTGCAGCCTTTAACGCCTCTTCGGTAAGCGTAGCGGCGCTATCGGAAATTGCGGGCGTTATACCCGTAAAGTGGAACCAGTTTGCGCCTTTAAAAATCGCGTCAAAATCGAAATCCTTTGCGGTTGCGGTTGAAATGGACGAGTGAGCCCTATCGTAAACGACTTTAGAAGGACGCATAGAAGAGCCCGTTTCTAAAAAATAAATGCCCAACCTTTCGCCACACTTGGCAATATGATTCGTTTGCACGCCGTACTTTTTTAAAGCGGCAATAGCGCACTCGCCAATTTCGTTATCAGGCACAGCCGTTACGAATTCTGCGTCGTGCCCGTAATTAGCGCAAGATACGGCAACGTTTGCTTCGCCACCGCCGTAGTTTACGTCAAACTCGTCAGCTTGAATAAATTTTTCGTTATTAGGGGTGGAAAGACGAAGCATAATTTCGCCCATCGTTACTATTTTCATAAGCTCCTCCTACCTATTAAAAATATTTTTTGTAAAATAAATTTTTTTAATCCGTTTTGCGCGCATTGCTTAAAAACGCTTACAAATATAATTATAGTACTTTATTTTAATAAACGCAATTGTAAAACCTAAAATTTGTTATTGCATTTTTATTTTTTTACGAATTTAATGAAACAAATAGCGATTTTTTACAAGGATTTGCCTTATTAAAAATAAAAAAGACCCCGCTAAAAAATTTGCAAATTGCTTGGCTTTAATAAATAGATAAAAATTTATCAAAAGATGGTTAAAAACGCTTGACAATCTTTTGCGTATTTGTTATTATTACTATGCAAAAAGGGAGTAGTTTTAATTACCCCGTCGTCAAAACAGGCAAAACGATATGCCTCGGCGCGGTAACCGAATTTTAGGAAACAAGACTTTAGGCGTTAGCTTAAGGTCTTTTTTGTTTTTTTAGCGACTTTTATTTTTATTTAAGGCACACCCCTTTGTTAAACGCGCATAACCTTAAATAATAAAAAAGCACGAAAAAGCAAGGCGTTACCTATAAATTAACCGCTTCCTTTTGCAAAAAATATTAGTCTTTTAAAGGAGAAAAAAATGACTATTGGTATTATTTTAGGCTTTTTACTTATTACACTTACCGCTGTAGCAGGCTTTGCCTCCTACTACTTTTTTAACGGCGCGTTTAACCTTAAAGGCAGACGAAGCACTTCCACGGGCGAGCGTAAAAACCCCGTTTACGGCTACATACTTGCCTCCCTTTGCGCAGTTTTCGGGTTGAGCTTTTTAGTCGTTCCCTTTAGCATCCGCACCGTTCAGGCAGGCGAGGTTGCCGTTGTAAAGCACCTTGGCTCGGCAGAAAAAATTAGAACTGCGGGCACTTATTTCGATTTATGGGTAACGGAAACCTACGATACTTACGACGCGCGCGTACAAAACTTAAATATAACGACTATGGCGTATTCTAAAGACGCGCAAACTATGGATATCGTTATGACGGTGCAATTTCAAATTGATTCTACCAAAGCCATAGAAATTGCAAATAACTACGGCACTTTAGAAACCCTTTCTAACAGAATTGAAAGCGTTACAATAGAAAAGACGAAGTCGGTTCTTTCCTCCTATTCGGCAATGACGATTATCGAAACCCGCGAAAGCATTTCGCCCCAGGTTGAACAAACCGTAAAAGACGCTATCGACAGCAACTACTTCGTGCAGATTAACACGGTGGTTTTGACGAATATAGACTTTTCGGACGCGTTTGAAAAGACGGTAGAGGACAAAATGATTGCCGAGCAAGAAAAATTAAAGGCCCAGTACGAAAAGGAAACGGCTATAGTTAACGCTGAAAAGGAGCTTGAGGTTGCTAAATTGCAGGCGGAAGCGAAGATAGCCTCGGCTGAAGGTGATGCAAAAGCGCAAATACTTGCGGCTGAAGCAGAAGCGCAAAGCATTAAGGCTAAATCCATAGAAATTGCAAGGGCGCTTGGCTTTAACATAATACAAACGGAAATCGTTGAAGACGGCGCTACGAGGATTATTTACGATATTGACTTTACGGATAAATCTACCGACGAGGTTTTACTTATTACCGAATATTTAAAATACGTAGAATATTTAGACAAGTGGGACGGCAAGCTTCCTTCCGTTATGGTGGGCGACGAAAACGCGCAAATTATAGTGCCTGCCCCTACTGAATAAAAATTAATTAAAATAAGCTGTGTTATACCTTATTTTTAACATAAAATATTGCATTTTTATTTTATATATGTTAATATTATAAGGTAAAAAATAATAAGCCTTTGTCTTGTAAAATTTAAAGGCTTGAGGAGATGTAAATTGAAATTTTATAACGCGAGCGTAGAAGATACGCTAAAAGCCGTTAAAAGCACTAACACGGGCTTAACGGACGCCGAAGCGAAAATTCGCCTTGAACAAAACGGCAAAAACGCAATAATCGGCGCAAAGAAAAAGTCCCTTTTAGTTAAGCTTTTATCGCAGTTTGCCGACCCTATGATAATCGTATTGTTGGTTGCGGCAGTTGTTTCGGCAGTTTTTGCTATCGTAGAAGAAGCTTACGCCGACCTTATTGACAGCGGAATTATTCTTTTAATAGTAATAATTAACGCAGTAATCGGCTTGGTGCAGGAAAATAAAGCGGAAAACGCTTTAGAAGCGCTTAAAGACAAAAACAAGCCGTTTGCAAAGGTTATTAGGGGCGGTGAGCAAAAGCTTATCCCTAGCGAAGAAGTTGTCGTTGGAGATATCGTAGTTTTAGAAGCGGGTGACGTCGTTCCTGCAGATTTGCGATTAATATCCTCCGCCTCCCTTAAAATTGAGGAAGCGGCGCTAACGGGCGAATCCGTTCCCGTTGAAAAGGACGCTGAAATTATTGCAAAGCAGGACGCCGCGTTAGGCGACAGAGTAAATTGCGCTTTTTCCGGCGGTACGGTAACCTACGGCAGAGGACTTGGCGTCGTTACGGCAACGGGTATGAATACGGAAATGGGCAAGATTGCAGATATGCTTGCAAAGACGGAGGAAAGCCCTTCGCCCCTTTCAAAGCAGCTTGCAACTACGGCAAAAATACTTTCCGTTTTGGTTTTAGCCATTGCGGCGGTTATTTTAGCGGTAACGCTTATTCGCGACGGATTAGATAACTTTACCACAGCGTTTATGACCTCGGTTGCAATAGCCGTTGCGGCTATACCCGAAGGCTTGCCCGCAGTAGTAACCATAGTTTTGGCAATGGGCGTGCAAAAGATGAGCAAGCAAAACGCCATAGTAAAAAACCTGCCCGCAGTAGAAACCTTGGGCTGTTGCGAAATTATTTGCTCCGACAAAACGGGTACGCTTACCCTTAACAAAATGACGGTGAAAGAGGCATATTCCCCCTCTAATAGCCAAGACTTGCTTAAAAAGATTATGGCTCTTTGCAACGATACTGCAGAGACGGAAGCAGGCCTTGCAGGCGACCCCACCGAAACGGCGTTAGTTGATTATTATATATTAAACGGTGAAAGCTTTGCCTCGCTTAAGGAAGCAAACCCCAGAATAAACGAGCTTCCCTTTGATAGCGTTAGAAAGCTTATGACAACCGTTCATAATACCCAAAACGGCGCATACGCCTACACAAAGGGCGCGCCCGATATGCTTCTTACAAGATGCGACAGAATTTTGACGGAAAACGGCGTTGAGCCCTTGACCGACGAGTGGAAGCAAGAAATTATTACCGCTAACTCAAATATGGCGAACAAGGCGTTAAGAGTTTTGGCTGCCGCTTATTTAGAAGGCGACAGCTTGGCGGAAGAAAATATGATTTTCGTTGGTCTTATGGGTATGATAGACCCCCCTCGCCCCGAAGTTAAAGCGGCAGTTGCAAAATGCCGTACGGCAGGTATGAAGGCGCTTATGATTACGGGCGACCACTTGGATACGGCAAAGGCTATTGCCCGTGAGCTTGACATTATGCGCGACGGCGATTTGGCGGCAACCGGCAAACAGCTTGACGAAATGACGGACGAATATTTAAACGAAAACATTTTAAAATATTCGGTATTTGCAAGAGTTTCCCCCGAAAATAAGGTTAGAATAGTTAAGGCGTTCCGTTCGCAAAACAAGGTCGTTGCAATGACCGGCGACGGCGTAAACGACGCTCCCTCTATTAAAGAAGCCGACATAGGAATAGGCATGGGTATTACCGGCACGCAGGTTAGCAAGGAAGCTTCTGATATGGTTTTAACGGACGACAACTTTGCAACCATAGTTGGCGCAGTTGAAGAAGGCAGAAAGATTTATTCCAACATAACCAAGGCTATACAGTTCCTTTTATCTGCGAATATTGCCGAGGTGCTTTGCTTATTTATCGCTTCCATTTTCCTTGGCGTAGAGTTTTTAACCCCCGTAATGATTCTTTGGATTAACCTTATAACCGACAGCTTCCCCGCGCTATCACTCGGCACGGAAGCGGCTGAAAAGGACGTTATGAACCAACCCCCGAGAAAGAGTAGCGGTTCGCTATTCGGCGGTGCTTTGGGCAAGGATATTTTAATTCAGGGCATTATGCAAACGCTTTTAGTATTGCTTTCCTTCTGCCTTGGTCACTATGTATTTGAAGACCACGCGGCAGGTATGACGATGGCTTTCGTATCCCTTTCCTTTATTCAGCTTTTCCACTCTTACAACCTGCGCTCGCAAAGACACAGCGTATTAAACGGCAAAATTTTTGGCAACAAATTTTTAAACCTTTCGGCATTAGCAGGAATATTGTTAACCTTGCTCGTGGTGCTCGTACCCTTCTTTAACACTATATTCCACACCGTTGCCCTTTCGTGGTACGAGTGGCTTATTTCCGTAGGCGTTGCGCTTGCTATTATACCTTTGGTAGAAATACAAAAGCTTATTGAAAAAGGTCTTAAAAAATAAATACCGCACTAAAATAAAATAAAAAGAGTTAGGCAAAAACCTAACTCTTTTTTAATTGTTTAAAGCATATTATAAGGGGAATTAACCGAGCTTAACCTTTTTTTGCAATACCTTATAGCCGTAGGTTAAGATTGCGCCCCTTAGCTTCCAAGGAAGGAAGTTAACCAAGGTGGAATACGACCTGAAGCGCAAATAGTTATACATCTTTTTATCGTGCTCCTTTACGAATTGCCAATAGTCCTTTAACGCTGCGCGGCGTTCGGGGGAATCTTCTGCGCAAGTGAAGAACAAGCCGTTTAAGTTTATTGCGTTTAAGCAATGCAATAAGTATTGTCTTAAGCCCTTATTCATCTTTTTAATATCTTCGTACTTATACGCAGATACCATAAGCTTCATAACGCGAAGCTGTTGGTCGTAACGGCGAACGATATTTTTTATATTTACCGACTGGTCTGCTCTGCCGATAAAATAACGGTATAAATCGATATCGATATAATGAATAGTTTTAACGTGGGCCAAGGGCTGATATGCAAATAAGTTATCTACGTAGAAGGTGTGATGGGGAAGCTCGATACCGCTTTGCAATAATACCTCGCGCTTGTATACGAGAGCGTGCATAAGAAGGGTTGCATCCCAACGCATAGGCTTAACCTCGTTCCAGGTTATAGTTTGATTTTCTTTATAATGCTTTTTATAGGAACGAACGAAGAAGGTGTTGTCCTCCACGTGCTCGTAAACGAAGTTGTTTATGTATAAATCGGGCAAATCATCCTCTTCCACGTGCTTTTTAATAGTGTTTAAAAGGATGGTTAACGCTTCTGCATTAGCCCAGTCGTCAGAGTCAACGACCTTATAATATAAGCCCGTAGCAGCCTTTAAGCCTGCGTTTACGCCTGAGCCGTGACCGCCGTTTTCCTTATCGATAACCTTTACGATAGTAGGGTATTTTTCCGCGTATTCGTGCGCGATTTCACTCGTTCTATCTTTAGAGCCGTCGTTTACTACTATAATTTCTACGTCTTCGCCGCCAACGAGCAAGCTTTCGATGCAGTTTGCAACGTAGGCTTCCGAGTTATAACTGGGGATACCAAACGATAATAATTTCATAAAAATTCCTTTCTTTATTATATTTTAGCCCGCAACGGGACTAATTACTATAAAGTTTTTTAGTTTTATATTGTTATTATACCACGCTTTTTTTTAAAAGTAAAGACGCAAAGCAAAAACTTTGCGTCTTTTTGGTTATTTTTAATGAAATTTACACAATAATTTTTTTATTTATGTAATAATTTACTACTTTTTGCATTAAGCGCGAAGATTAGCGTAAACTTCGATAGCTTCATATTTGTTAGCGGTTGCTTCGAGAGCTTGCTGGAACTTTTCTTCTACTACTGCTTCCTGTGCGGTGATTTGTTCTGCGGTGTACTTTTCGTCAGCCTTCATGGTTTCGAGAAGCTTTGCAGATGCATCCCAAGAAATTGCTTTAGCGTTAGCTAAGGTTGTGGTAGAAATTTCGTTCTTTCTTGCGTTTTCTAAAGCTGCTCTTGCCTTAAGGTCAGCAACTTTTGCTTCTTGTGCAGCAATCTTTTCAGCGTCAGCGCCAGAAGCCTTCATAGCTTCTAATTTCTTTTCTGCGTTAGCTGCCATCTTGTCGAGGTCGGGGAAGATAACCATGAAGATAAAGAAGAAGATTACCATTGCAACGCCGCCTTGAGCTACCATTGCAAGAATATCCTTAACCCACATAATTTCTGCGGGGAAGAAAGCGTTTGCGAAAGGAATCCAAAGGTTGTTAAGACCGTCGCATACTGCGTTGATGCCTACCCAACCGATGAAGTACCACATTGCCTGCCAGTAGGGGTTGCCTTCGGACTTATAGGTAATGTTTCTTTGAAGGGGGAAGTTGATAACCTGTGCAAGGAAGGTTGCTATTTTAAATGCAAGGAAGTAGCCAAGACCACCACCGATAATAGCTTCGCCAGCATCGTTGGTAAGAACCATGTTACCAAAAAGTGACCAGTAAACGGGTTCGCCGTTAAGTTCGAAGCCCATATCTACCTTAGGCCACATAAATTCAGTCGCTGCAAGTTCTAATCCAAATAATTGAGGTAAGAAAATGAGTACTAAGATTTGGAAAATGGTAACGCCTTCACTGAATACGATGAAGAAGAATACCTGGTAAACGATTTTGGCGAGTTTGGGGTGTTTATCAGCAAAGCCGTACCACACGCCGAGCCACCAGCGCCAAATTTTTTGGAAGAACGCTAAGAACGCATTGTCGGATAAGGGTTTAATTTGCGCCCTAACGTCTTCAACGGTGTAAGTGTTAGTCATTGGTTTTGTCCTCCTTATAACCTATGTTTATTTATTTTTATTTGGCTTTAAGCACAACTACACCCCCACATATACCGCAACTAACACAGTTTTATAAAGGCGTAGTTATGCGCTATTACCAAAAATTTTTAAATTGTATTTTATTCTTTATCTTCTTTTTTAGGTTCTTTTTCTTTGGTTAAGAATTGACCGATACCCTTAAATACGTGGCCGTTAAACATCATAATTAAAGCTTCCATTTGGCGTCTTGACATACCGCCGAATTTAGCTAAGCCACGGATAGGCTGGTGAACCATACCCATTTCAAGAGTGTTGGAAAGTGATCTCATACCGAGTGCCCAGGTTGCAGATTTAGCAAAACGAATAGCCCACGAGAAGAAACGGCCAACCCAACGCTTGGAATATCTAAGGTCGGAAATAGTGCAGTTTTCGTGGATAACCATTCTGTTCTTCTTGTAGAAGGTGTAGCCGGACTTGGGTAATTCTTTGCCGTAAAGAACTGCGAACTGTTCGCTGGTTACGTTTTTAACGTCGCCGCTGAAGTAAGGTTCAAGGGCAGCCTTGTCGTAAGGAACAACGTCGGTAGTGCCTTCCTTTTCGATAGTTCCGCAAAGCTTAATATCTTCGCAGGATGCGCCGATTTCAACGGTGTATTCGCCGCCTTCAACTTCCCACTTATTAGTTTTAACGTTGAAGTAACGGAAGGTTCTTTCGTCGAAGGGGATTTCAACTTCTACGCTTTCGCCTGCTTTAACTAAGGGTTTAGCAAAACCTTTAAGTTCGCGAACGGGACGGGGAATTACGCTGTCCTTTTTAGATATGTAAAGCTGCGCAACTTCTTTGCCGTCAACGTTACCGGTGTTGGTGATGGTGAATTTAACGCCGTTTTCGGTAACTTCAAGGTTAGAATATTCGTAGGTGGTGTAAGATAAGCCGTAGCCGAAGGGATAGTTTACGGGAACGTTAGCCGTGGTGTAGTAACGGTAGCCTACGAATAAGCCTTCGCGGTATTCTGCCGTCATTTCAGGGCCGGGGAAGTTTTCTGCGCAAGCGCAGTCTTCATATTTAATAGGTAAGGTTTCAGAAAGCTTACCGGAAGGGTTAACCTCGCCGCATAATACCTTAAGAACGGATCTTGCGCCAGCCTGACCGCCAAGATATGCGTGAACGATTGCGTTAGCGTTGTTTACTTCGCCAAGCTCTACTGCCGCACCGCATACGAGAACGACGGTAACCTTTTTGCCGAGCGCGTTAAGTGCTTTAAGCGCGGTAATTTGCGCTTCGGGAATTTTTATATTGCGTCTATCGATACCTTCTGCTTCGGTAACTTCGTCCAAGCCTGCGAAGAATACGATATTTTCAAAGTCTGCTGCAGCTGCAACTGCTTCTTTAACTAACTTATCGTTCTTCTTGCCGTATCTGTCGTAGCCCTGTACGTATTTGTAGCCCTTAAACGCTTCGTTAGCGTCAACTGCTTCAAGGAAGGTTAAAATCTTGGTGGGGTTAACGATAGAAGAGCCTGCGCCTTGGTAACGGGGTTCTCTAGCAAAGTCGCCAACGATTAAAACCTTTTCGTCCTTGTTAAGGGGAAGAACGCTTTCGTTCTTTAATAATACTACGGATTCTTCTGCGCAAAGGCTTGCGAAAGCGTCGTGTTTTTCAACGTCGAAGCTATCGGGGGATTCTTTAAGCGCCGCGTCGGTAGTAAATATAAGTTCGAGCAATCTTTCAAGATTGTCGTCGAGAACTGCTTCGTCAAGCTCGCCTGCTTCTACTGCTTTAATTAAATCTTCGTTGCCGTATTTGCAAACGGGCATTTCAAGCTCGTTTTTGCATTTAGCGCCGTCAACACGGCTGTTGCAGCCTGCCCAGTCGGTAACTACTACGCCGTTGTAGCCCCATTCACCGCGCAAGATGTCGAGCATTAAGTGTTCGTTTTCGTTGGTGAACTGACCGTTTAAAAGGTTGTACGAGCTCATTATGGTTTTTGCTCCGCCTTCCTTAACGGCAATTTCAAAGCCGGTTAAATAAATTTCGCGAAGGGTTCTTTCGTCGATAACCGATTCGTTAACCATACGGCGAGTTTCTTGGTTGTTTGCCGCAAAGTGCTTTAAGCATGCGGAAATACCGTTCTTTTGAATACCGCGAACGTAGGAAGCAGCCATTTTACCTGCAAGCAAAGGATCTTCGGAGAAATATTCGAAGTTTCTGCCGCAACGGGGGTTACGCTTAATGTTCATACCGGGGCCTAAAAGAACGTTAACCTTTTGGGAAGCAGCTTCTGCACCTAAAAGTTCGCCCATTTGTTCGCCGAGCTCGGGGTTCCAAGTGTTTGCCATTGTGACTGCGGTAGGATAGCAGGTTGCAGGAATACTAACGTTTAAACCTAAGTGGTCGGACGCAGCTGCCTGCTTACGAACTCCGTGAGGGCCGTCTGCAAGAAATGCGGAGGGCACGCCGAGTTCATCGTAAGCGGTGGTGGACCAGAAGTCTCTACCGCTCATAAGTTCTGCTTTTTGACGCAACGTCATCTTTGAAATAATTTCTTTGATTTTTGCTTTCATAAAAATTTTCCCTTATGCCTTATTTTATAAATTTTGCTTCATTTATTATAACACTAATATTATAATATTTCAATAAAAATTTCACGATTTGCACAAATTTTAGCGCAAGTTGCACATTTTTTTATAATCTGTAACAATTTTGTTGTGGTTGGTTGGCGTTTTTAACTTTTAATGCGCGGTTTAAGCGCGTTAATTTTTTCACTCTTTTCACCGCTTTGCCAAATTTGCGCCAACCCTCCTTTTGCTTTACGCCGTATTTTTAACGCTTTGCTACTGCAAAATATTTGCGGTTTGGGTGTGCTTTTTGGCGTTACTAATCCTGCGGTTTTGGTGGTGTTACCTAAATACCTGCGGTTTAAGTGCTATTTATCCTTGCGATTTTGGCGTTACTAACACCTCTACTGCCTGCGATTTTGTGCTATTAATCCTTGCGAACTTAGTGTTACTAAATCTACTAACACCCGTGTCTTTTGCCGAAATTTAATTTTTTTGACCGTTAACTCTTTGCTCAAACGCCTTATAAGTTTCGGCGTTTACCGCTTTAACCGCGTCCGCCTCCACCTTTAAAATTCTGTCGTAGGTAAAAAGTCCGTTAATTTCGTCTTCGACGTCGCATATCTGCGTATATACCGTCGCGCAGAGCCCCGCTTCCTTTATTGCGGGAATAATCTCGTTGCGGTATAGGCTTAGGTATGCGTCCTGAAGCTCTTTTTCCGATTTAAAGCCCTTATACCCAAACTCCTTTTGCGTAAAGGTATGTCCCTTTAAAGCGTAGGAATATCCGCCGAATTCCGTAAGGGCAAGCACGCGCTTTTTATCGTTTTTCATTTTTACTTTTCTAAAATATATATGCTTAGAGCAAACGTCGCCACCGCCCTTATCCTGCCATCCGCTTGCGTGGTCGTATAATCTCGTGCCGTCCATCTGCTTTAAAATTTTCCACACACGCACGGCGTCGAATTGCCCCCACGCCTCGTTAAAGGGCGTATATAGGCATAGCGAAACGCAGTTGTAATGGGCGTTTATAAGCCCCTCCGCTTCCTTTAAAAACCACTCGCGCGATACGGGGTTCGCCCTTTTCATACCCTTGTAATTTTTGTCGTTTATGTGCATATCGATAAAGGGGCAAAGGTGAATTCTAAGCCAAGAATATTTTCCACCCCCGTTAATCATATCCTGCCACACCAAAACGCCCAAAATATCGCAATAGTAATACCAGAGGTACGGCTCTATTTTTATGTGCTTTCTAAGCATGTTGAAGCCCATATCCTTTACTGCCTTAATCTCCTCGTACATAGCCTTGTTTGAAGGGGGCGTGTATATGCCGTCCGGCCAATAGCCTTGATCTAAAAGTCCGTTATGAAATGTGGGCTTGTTATTGACGGCAAAGTATTTTACCCCGTTAATATCATGCGTTGAATAACTGCGTAAGCCAAAATAGCTTTTAACCTCGTCGTGCTCCGTCTTTAAAATAACGGGGTATAAATTCGGGCTTTCGGGCGACCAGGGCAGACAATTTTCCACATTGATTAACGCCCTTTTGCCTACGGTTTTTTGCTTGATTTTTACGCCCTTTTCAGCAAGAACGGTTATCGAAACCTCCTCTTCGCTGTCGCACTCGACCAAAAGCGTTTTACTGTTAAAATCGGGGGTGAGCTTAACCGATTTAACGAATTTTTCGGGCACGCTTTCCAGCCATACGGTTTGCCAAATTCCGCTGGTTGCCGTGTACCAAATTCCGCCACGGTTATAGCTTTGCTTGCCCCTGCCGTAAATTTCGGAGGAGGCGTCGTCCTGCACGATATACACCAGCTCGTTATCTTTATCGTTTAGGGCGAAGGTTATGTCAAAGGTAAAGGGTAAATATCCACCCTCGTGACTACCTATAAATTTGCCGTTTAAATAAATTTTACATACTTGGTCGCAAGCGCCGGTATTAAGCAAAACCCTACCCTTATTAAACCCCTTTTCCAAGCTGAAAAAACGGCGATAAATTAAAAACTCGTCCGCTTTAGGTTGGCGCATAACGGTGGAGGAAAAGCTTTCGGGCGAGTACGGAACGACGATAGTTCCGTCATAGTCCTGGGGGAATTGCTCCGATTTGGTTATTGCATACTGCCACAAGCCGTTTAAATTAAAATAGCTTTTTCGCATAAATTGCGGACGGGGATATTCTTGAAAGGGGATTGTAGAATTTATAAATTCGGGGGTAAAAATCATAATAATCTCCAAAGCCCGCGCGCTTAAAAATTTGTATAAAGCGAAAATTTAGGGCTTCGTTTCTTTTGTTTTTAATTATTTTATCACACCGACGCCAAATTGTCAATAAGTAAAAAAATCCCCAAGCGACCGTTGCTTAAGGATTGCGCTTAGGGTTTTTTAATTATTCCTTTGCCTTAATAATATTAATCGGCTTTAACCGCTTTAGCATTACGATAGGCACAACCGTTGCCGTGCAATATTCGTTTTAAGTGCGGACGAAGGGTGCGCAGAAAAGTGTGACGAAGAGCGTGCAGAAAGGTGCGGACGAAGGGCGCGCCGAAAGGTGTAACGAAGGGCGCGCAAAAAGGCGCGACCGAAAGGTGCGCCCTGTTATAAATTATATTTTGCCATAAGCTTTAAAAGGGAGTTAAAGCTTTCGTTTAACGATTCGCCGTCGGTGGGGGAAAGCGCGCTTTTTTGTTGCATTTCGGCAAGCGATTGCCTTAATTTTTCCAGCTCTATCCTATCCCCCCTGCCAAGATTTTTAAACAGTAATTTTTCCACTATGCTAGTGGCGTGCTCTAAACGGACGGTGCTTTTTGCCACGGGCGTTAGGGGCGTAAAGGCTTGCGCCGGGGGTGTTTGTGGCATTTGCGAAAGCGCGGAAAGATTTTTTTGCTTTTTAACCGCCTTATGCTTAAAAAGGCACAATACGCCGTACAAAACGCACCCCACCACCCAAAAAATTGCAGTAAAAAACAGGGTTGTGTTTACGCTTTTTTCAATTAAAAAGGTTGCAAAGGTTAGCGCAGTATATGCGTTTACAAGGGCGAAAAAGGGACGCTTTTGCGCCGATTTAAAGGTTTTAGTGCTTGCGCAAAGAATAAAAATTAGTAAAAATTTTGCAAGAAAGGTGCCCCAACAAATTGCCACCAGGCTTTTAAACGGAATTTTTGAAATTGCCGAATATGCGGAAGCAACGATAAAATAAAAATCTATCATAATAAATAAATTATATCCGCCCTATTAGTAAAAAGGGGCGGATATATGGTCGAATTATTGCGATTTTTGTAAGTTTTAAAGCGAAATTTCTTCGCAGGAAAAAATGTTGATTATAGTGGTTGATATAGTGCTTTCGTCCACCTTTAAAATTAACGCTACCGCCTTTTTGTAAAGGTCGAGCTGGGGCGCGTACGCTTGCCTTAAAGCCTTTGCGCTTTTTTTGGAATATTTATAGTCCACGATGGCGTAGCCGTTCGGCGTTTGAGCAAGCAGGTCGATTGCGCCCTGCACTAAAACGGGGTCGGTTGCCGAGGTAGGTAAAATTTCGTTGGCGGGAAGCCTGCACAAAAACTCACGCTCGCGCCAGGTTTGCGAAGAATTTAACTTGGAAAATACGGGGATTGACAGTATTTTGCAAAGGTTTTTTACGCTGAGAAGCGCATTTTGCTCTGCAGAAATTTTACCCTCCCTTACAAACTCGTCAAGCTGCTCTTTAATCTGCTCCTCGCTGCGCTTTTCAAAGCTGCAAAGCTGTAAAAATTTATGGTACGCAACGCCCGCATCTATTGAAGTTTCCCCCTGCCCTTCCTCTTCGTAAAGCGAAGAAGATAAAAAGTATTCTTGGTTTAACTCGTCCTCTCGCAAGCCCTTAAGTATTTGCGAGGCGGAGGTTTTTACGGGTAAGTTCACGCTTTCTTCGTATAAATATTTATTTTTAAGCGCTGACCTTACGCCTTTAAAAATCTCCTCGTTGGCAGCGGTTACCATTTCGTCTACGCTATTAAGCTCGAATTTATTATCTTCATCAATCAGCATTTCTTCGGGGGAAAAGTACGATAAATCCGCCATATCTACGTAGCAATTTGCTTCGCCGGCGTCGTAAGCGTTATAGGGCTTAACCTCTGACACCAAAAGGTGTAGCCCGTACATTGCCCTAGTGCAGGCAACGTAGTACAGGTTTTTTTCGTTTTTTAAATTTTCTTCCTTTTCCCTTAATTTGCCAAGTCGCCACAAAAGCGTTTCTTTTAAAATCATTTTGTCTTTGTTATAGCTTTTAAAAATAAAGCCAAGCTCGTCGTCGAAAATAATTTCGGACTCTTCCTTTCCTTTAAAGGTTTTGGTTAAATCGCAAAGAATTACGATGGGGAACTCCAAGCCCTTTGAAGCGTGCATAGTCATAAGTTTAATGCCGTCGGAAGAGGAATCCTCGGGGGCAGATAGCTTAAAGCCCCTTGCCTTTAGCTTTTGCATAAACGCGCAAAGGGAAAGCTCGCCCTCCGGCCCGCGCGCTTGGCTTGCAAAATGGCGACAGTTTTTAAGTAGCATACCGCCGTTTTTTGCATACTGCGCTTCCCACAGCGTATCTTCCATAATTTTGTCGATTAAGGAAGACGCGCCAAACAAGTCGGCATAGCTTTTATATTCGTCAATCTTTTTATAAAAGGCCTTTATTTTTTGCCCTAAATAATCAGGTACCTCCGCATATATGTGGCAACAACGGCGATAGGTCCTTTGTTTTTTAGGTACTTCCTTTTCAAAGGCTTTGCCGTAAATTTTAATTTTTGCAAGCTCGTTTTCGGTAAATCCGCCTATGGGAGAAAGCATTGCGGTAACCAAGGGGACGTCCTGCTCGGAATTTTCTATAAAGGATAAAATGTCAATAAGCTTTTTAATTTCGGGGCGGTTGCAAAGGTTAGAATCTTGCGTGCCCGATATAGGATAGCCGGCTTGGGTAAGCGTTCTAACTATGGATAAAACGTTTTCGCTTTCGCCCTTTCTAGAAAGCAAGCAAATGTCCTTTGCCTCTATTCTTTTAAAGCCCTTATCCTTTAAATCGTAATATTCCTTGCCTTCCGCCTCCTGCACTATTTTTAAAACTGCAAGCGCTTCACGCGAAGGTGGAATTATGGCGTTTTTATGCGAAAGGACGCTATATATGCCGCTACCAACGGGTTTTACGGCGTCGTCCTTTCCAAATACCTGCACCTTTGCGTAGCCCGTATTTTGGGGATAAAACCCACCCCTTTGCATAAGAGAGGTGTTTTTGTAATCAATGCCGTCTTCCCTTTGCATAACGGAAGAAAACAGGTCGTTTACAAAATCAATAACGCCGTCTGCGCTTCTAAAATTGCTTGAAAGGGTTAACGCTTGCCCTTCACCGCCCTGATAGCTTTGATATTTTTGCGCGAAGAATTTAGACTTACTGCCCCTAAAGCCGTAAATGGCTTGCTTAACGTCGCCGACCTGCAAAACGTTGCCCGTTGCAACGGTGGAAAGTATTTTTTCTTGCACGGGGTTTACGTCTTGATATTCGTCGATATAAATTTGCGTAAATCGCGATTGAATTTCAGATAAAATTTGCTCGTTTTGCAAAAGGGCAAGGGTGTAATGCTCTAAGTCGGCGCAATCCATCTTGCCTTCTTCCCTTTTTAACGCCCCGTATTCCTCGTCGAATTTCGCAAGCAAATTGCAGTAGGCTTGGGCAATTTTTCCGCTTTGCATAAAGTTGTTCAGCTCTTCTTCACGGCTTTTTATTCCGCCGTATATGCCGTCGTATTTATTTTTAAGCTTTTCTTTAAAGTCTTTGTAATATTCGCCCCAAGCGAGGTCCTCTTCTTTATCTTTATGCTTTCTGGTCGTCGTTAAAGGAGGCAACGGCGCGAATATATCCGTTTGCGTTTGTGCGCAATCGAGCGCGAAGTATATTTCGTCGAACAGCTTTTGATAGGCTTCTTTCGCGTTGGGCTTAAAGCCCTGCAAAAACTTGTCTACGGTAAGCCTTAAGCGTTTTATTTTTTTAACGCCAAAGGCTTGAATTTGAGCGCAAATTTCGTTAAAGCTCTGCTCGGAATAAACCTTTTGGTAATACTGCTTAAGCGTTTGACGGTAGTTTACCGTGTTTTTGACAGCGTTAAAGCCGACTAAAATAAGATCCTTTAGGTAGCTGTCCTTGCGCTTTCGGGTAAAACAGCTTAAAAGGAGAAGCAAATCCTCGTCGTCCTCCTCGTAAAGCCTTGCAAAAAGCTCTTCCATCGCCCTTGATTTTAGCGTTGCCGTAATAGGGTCGTCGTCGAAGATTACTTCAAACGAGCCTTCGAAGTCGAAAAGATAGAAATAAGTGCGCAAAAGGTGGGCGCAAAAGGAGTGAATAGTGCTTACGTTAGCCGTAGAAATTTTGTTAAGCTGTGCCTTGATATGCCTTTTTTCTTCGGCATCTACGAGGGGCAACCTTTCTATTAAGGCGGAGCGAAGCTTTTCCTTCATTTGCGCCGCCGCCTTTTTGGTGAAGGTTACGGCTAAAACGCTATCTAAATCGCCACCGTTTTGAATATAGTCGCCAAGCTTTTTTATCATTACGAAGGTTTTGCCCGAGCCTGCCGACGCGGAAACGATAATTTTACCCTGCGCCGAAACTACCTGTGATTGCTCGGCAGTTAATTTTTCGCTCATTACTCCTCCCCCCTATGCTTTTTTACTATTTTTGCAATATCGGCGCCTTTTAGCGTTTTAACTTCCCTTTCCGCGCCGTTATAAAAGGAACAGCTTCCGCCCATTTTGCAATAGCTGCATTGATCCTTTATAGGCGAAGGGGTTACGTTGCCCTGTATCATTTCGTTTGCGCCTTGGCGCGCGATAAGCGAAGAATACGCGATAAAGTCGGCAAATTCCTCTTGCGGAAGAGCGTTATCTACCGACCTGCCCTTATAATACGCCGCAACGAAATTGCTCTTTTTTTTGGGCTGGACGAGAGTATCCGTTTTTTCCATAACCTCGTCGCTACCGTCCATAAAGCCTTCTAGGCGGAAAACGCCAAAATCCTCGTCTTCCTTTTTATAGGTGACGGAAGCGGGGAAATAGTACGCGCCAGCGGGGCGAAGATTTTTGCTTACCGCCGAAAGATAAAGGGGAAGCTGTAATTTTACGCCCATATAATATTTGGTGGGGGAAGCGTCGAAGGAGCCCGTTTTATAGTCGATAATACGCACCATATCGTCCGCCTTATCCACCCTGTCGATAACGCCGTAAAGCTGTAGGTTGCCGTCTAGCTTTACGGTGCAGGACCTTTCGGTTTCCGCAACCTTAAAGTGTGAATTTTTAATTTGCTGGTATGCGCCAAGCGAAATTATAGTGGCTTCTAAAATTAAGCCTTCTGCCGTATATTTGCCCGATTTAGTATCGATAAGTGAGGCATATTCAGGGGTTAATAACAAATTTTGCGCCGTTTGCTCGGTTAAAGCTTTAACCTCGCTCTCCCCGCTTATATCGTTCATTTGGGGTGCTACCTTTTCTAAAACGGCGTGAATAAAGTTGCCTGCGTCAACGGCGCGCAAGCCACCTTCCTCCCTTTCTAAAAGCCTTAAGCCTTGCTTTAAAAAGTTTTGATAGGGGCAAGCGAAATAGCTTTCTAGGGTGGAGGGAGTTATTGAATTGTACGGACCTAAAAACAGCTCCTTGCCGTATTTAATATTTTCCGTTTGCCTTTCGCCTTGAATAACGGCGTCGGCAAGCGTTTGTTGTTTACAATCGGTTAAGGCGTTATATATTGCCGAAGCCCTTTCACCGCTTTGCCGTTTTGCAAGCTGCTTAACTGCGGGCAAAACCTCGCTACAATAGTAGGGAATTGCCCTATCGCTACTGTCTACGCTCTTTTGCGAAATAGTATTAATAGGGTTGCCCAAACGGGATAAAAACAGCCTTTTAGCGTATAAAATAATTTCGCTAACGCCGTTTTCCTGCCCGTCGGTACGGGTGGGATAAGTTAGGTATAAAGCCTTTTTAAAGGCGCATATATTAAGGGCAACCGTTTCCCTGCAACGCAAATTAACCTGCGAAATTTTTGGGGAAACCGCCAAAAGGCTTTGCTCTAAAACGGAAATTTCCCTATCGGTTAAAAGCGCGGTATCTGCGCCCGCCGTAGGCACGGCTTCGGTTAAGCCCGTGGCGAAAACGACGCTGCTGCCCGTGTTTACGGTTGACGCTATATCGCCGATAAATACGGCGTCTGCCTTGGGCGGAATAAGGGAAATTTCACACGAGGAAAAACCGCTTTTTAAAATTTTTACATACTCTTTTGCGCTTATTTTTAAACCGCTGGTAATAGAAGCCGCTTCCTCCACCACCGAAATTACGGCGCTAAACGCCTTGGTGGCAAACTGCGCCCTTACGGGGAATTTATCTTTATAATCCTCGTAGGTTTGCAAAAGGGATTTTTCCACTTCAAAATAATTTAAAAGCTCTTTAACCCCTGCTACTATTAAATTGCTGTTTATGGAATTTTTAATTAAGCTTAACCCGTGAATAAAGGCGTTACGCACGCAGGTAATATCGTCGTAATTAAAGCCACAGCTTTCTACGATTTCCCTTTTAGGCTCTTTTAAAACACCGCCACGGAAGTGGGCAAGGCGCAAAATGTAGTTTTTAAATTGTTCCTTTTTTTGCCTTGGTAAATTGAATTGAGGGCTAGATATTACCGAATTAACGCTTTCCTGCAAGCAACCGTCAGTAGCGCAAGAAAGGTAATCGCACACGAAATTAGATAGCGAGTGCTCGGCAAGCGAAAAGCGCCTGTCGATATAAAAGGGGATACGGTATTGCCCAAAAACACGCTCGATAACCCTTTGCGATTTTTTTAAATCGGGCACCATTACCGAAATTTTTGCATAACGCTCGCCGTGGGAAATTATATGCTTTTTAATGCTTGCGGCTATAAATTCAAGCTCTTCGCCCTCGTCCGCCGCTTCAAAAATATGTACCGCTTCCGTCCTTTTAGCCCCTGCCAAGTTATAGCGCTCGGGGTTAAAAATATTTTGCCTTAAATGCTCGGCGTCCGCGCAAAGACTGCTTGCAATAGCCTGCGTTTTGGCACCGCCGAACCTGTTTGCTACACCGCAAAATGACGATACGGCTTCGTTGGTATAAATATCTTCGCTTCCGCCTATAAAAATTCCGCAAACATCACGTGCAGTACCCATTACGGCGCGAACGCACTCCGCCGTGGTGGAGGTAAAGGCTTGAAAGCCCAAAAATATTACGGAATTACCTTTGATTTTATTACTGTTTTCTATTGCGCTTGGCAATAATTTTAGATAGGTGTTTCTATCTAAAAGCTGGTTTTGCTTTAAATAATTTTCGTACTCGCCGTACAAAAAGGCAATATCTTCAAGCTTATCGTTTAAAAGGGAGTTTGCCGTTTTAACGGCGGAAAGCTCCTCTGCGGAAACCCTTGAAGAATATAAAACGGCGATAGTATCGTAAACGGATTGCGCCGCCGAGGAAGAAAATAGCTTTTTAAAAAGCTTTAGCTTGGGGGCGTTATCTTCAATAATTTTTCGTATAACCATTGCAGAGCCTTGGCTGGAAAGCACCCTTTCTCTGCCCTCCCTTTCCGCCGATAAAAAGCGCGAAAAGGAATATACGGAGGTTAAAAAGGTTCCGCCTACTGCCGCGCAAACGGTACGCTCTGCCGCAAGCGACAGTCTGTCTTCGCAAAAAATTACCGTTTGCTTGCCCGTTTCTTCGTTTTGGGCGATAATGTTTTTAAGTTTTAAAAGCGCATCCGAAAGAGCGGGCGCAACGAAACAATTAATCATACCCCTATTATAACACACCGAGTAGGAAATTTTAAATAATTTGAGCGCAAAAGTTTTTACAATTGATAAATAATGTGGTATAATTATTTAAAATTTTTAAATAATTTTGCATAACCTATTAAATTTTGGTTGCAAAAAGGAATTTTATGAAAAAATTAACAAGGCTTTTATTAATAGCGCTTGGCACGGCGTCCGTTTTGGGTGCTGCCGGCTGCGCTACCACCACGACCGCTTCGGTTGCTACTAACGCTAACTGGTATTTATCCACGGGATTTTCCGGCATACAGCTTACCTCCATTGAAGGAAACGAAGGCTTTTGCGCGGAAGAATTAAAATATAGCGTTTCACTTAAGGACGATTCTTCCACCAACGAATATTATAGCGTGGTTTACGACGAAGGCTCGTTTTACACCACCAAATTTTACGGCGTAAACTTTGATTGGCAGGGCGATAAGGTGTTAGACGAATATAAAACGCAAAAAACGGAAGCCGTTTACGCGTTTGAAACTACCCTTTCAGTTAGCGGAAAATATTTGCATAAGGACGGCGGAGAGGTTGCCTTTGAAGATACCGTTAGCACCGTTTGCTACTTTAAATCGACGGCAAAAAACCTTGCCCCCGTTTATAGCCAACAAATTATGCACAGTACCTCGCCCGCTTCTAACAAGCCCGAAAACGCAGAGCAAATGACGAAAAAATACGATTATTCCTGCACCACCTATTACGACGAGGCTTGCGCTAACGCCACCGTTATTTACGACGATTTAAACGGCGATGGCGACAAAACATTTACCGTAAATAACCTTGACCAAACGCTCTATTCACTTTTTGACAACGCAAGCGTTATTATCGCTATGCGCTCGTTAGATACTAACGCCGAAAGCTTTGCAAAGCTTATAAGCACCTTTATTCCCGTTGAAAACGGCGCATCTACCTACGGCATTAGCAAAGCCTCTAGCGGAACGCTTGGCGAAGGGGACGAAGGCATTAAAAACGCCTTGGTTGAAGCAGGCTATGTAACGGCAGACGCAGAGGTTGCCTTTAACCGCCTTAACACCGCTTTACAAGAGGATATGCAGGGGGGAACCCGTTCCTACTGGTATGCTTCGGTAAGCGACCAAAGCGCAAATTTATGCCGTTCTACCCTTTTAAAAATGGCTACCCCCTTAAGCTTTGGCTTGGGCACTTTAGAATACGAGCTTGAAGAGGTTGTAAGCGTTTTAGGCGCAGGGGTATAGCCCTTATGCTGTTAAAAATATGCGTTAATTCTTCCGCGCGTGATAGCGATTACGGCGGGGAACAGATTTTGCAAATTAAAAAAGGGGAATTCGTTTTAGACGAAATTTTTAGGCTTCACTTTTTTAGGCTTATAATAGACGAAATTATAGACGGCGCCGTATGCTTTAGGCTTATGGAAGGCGCAACGCCCCATTACTTCGTTTTAGAGCCAAACGATAGAATTGCTACTTTTGAAAGGGAAACCTCGATAGGATACGACTTTTTTAAGTTTGAGCTGATTTAAATTTATATTAAAATTGCGCCCTGCGTTATAAAAACGCAGGGCGCTTCTTTTTATTTTTTAGTAAAATTAAGGCTTGCAGGAGTATGCTTTAAGCCGTAAAAAAAGGCGTTGGATCGCATATATTAGCCACCCAACGCCTTTATGGAAGTTATTTATTATTCTTGTGAAAAATCTTCTTTGCCAGCTCCGCATAAGGGGCAAGCGAAATCTTCGGGCAAGTTTTCCCAAGGAGTGCCGGGGGCAATACCTTCTTCGGGACAGCCTTCTGCTTCGTCGTAAACCCATCCGCATACGTCGCATACGTATTTGCTCATAATTTTTCCTCCTTATTTTTTTATTTATATACGGCTTATGCCGTGTAATTCGTTTGCAAGCGCATCAATTTGCGCCGTGCAGTTCGTTTGCAAGCGCATCAATTTGCGCCGTGCTTTCTTCGTTAAGCGCAGAAAGAATTTTTACACCGCTTTGCGTGTAGTTAAGGCTTTTGCAATTTTCAAGCATAGCGCGCATAACCTTGGTTGCCATGGGCATCCAAGTTCCGTTTTCCATAAAGGCTACCGTGCGGTTTTGGAAATTGCGCTCCGTTAAATTGTGCAAAAATTCGCGCATAAAGGGAAAGGCGTCGCCGTTGTAGGTTGTGGTTGCTAAAACGATTTTACCGTAGCGGAAGGCGTCTTCCACCGCTTCGTGCATATCGCAACGAGCCAAGTCGTTTACCACTACCTTAACTCCCCTATCTTTAAGCTTTTGCGCTAACATATTAACGGCCTTTTTAGTGTTGCCGTAAACGGAGGTATAGGCGATTACGACGCCTTCACTTTCCACGCCGTAGCTTGACCAAATATTATATAGGTTGAGATAGTACCCTAAATTTTTGCTTAAAACGGGGCCGTGCAGGGGGCATATATACGAAATATCTACGCCCGCAAGCTTTTTTAAAAGCCCTTGCACCTGAACGCCGTACTTGCCTACTATGCCGAAATAATATCTTCTTGCTTCGCACGCCCAGTCCTCGTCGGTATCTAACGCGCCGAACTTACCGAAGGCGTCGGCGGAAAAAAGCGTTTTAGAAAGCTTATCGTAGGTTAGCATAACCTCTGGCCAATGCACCATAGGCGCAGTTAAAAATTTTAAGGTGTGAGCGCCTAAACAAAGCTCGTCGCCGTCTGCCACCACCACTTGTCTTTGCGAAAAGTCCGTGCCGAAATAGTTTTGCATCATAGCAAACGCCTTTTTGGTAGAAACTATTTTAGCGTTGGGATATGCGCTTGCGAACGCAAGAACATTTGCCGAGTGGTCGGGCTCCATATGCTGAACTATTAAATAGCTTGGCAATTTTTCACCCAAGGCGTTTTTTAAGTTGTTAAGCCACTCTTCTTTAAAGCAAGCGTCAACGGAATCCATAACGGCAATCTTTTCGTCAACGATTAGGTAGGAATTATACGCCATGCCGTTGGGCACCTTATACATACCTTCGAAAAGGTCGATTTTTTTATCGTTTACACCAATATATAAAATATTTTGAGCAAGCTCCATATATTCTCCGTTAATAAATTATTGGTATTATTTTAATAAAAATTCAGCTTACAATCTATTAAATAGATATAATAGGCGCATCGCCTTCTTTTACAAATTAAAGTCCAAGCAACGAGAATAAGTTGTATTCGCTGAAAATTACTACCGCAACGAGAGAGATAGTGGACATAATTTTAATTAAAATGTCGAGAGAAGGACCAACGGTATCCTTTAAAGGATCGCCAACGGTATCGCCTACGACGGAAGCGTCGTGCGCGGAAGAGCCCTTGCCGTGACCTTCAACGCCACCCGATTCGATATATTTTTTAGCGTTATCCCAAGCACCGCCGGAGTTACCGCAGAATATTGCAAGCATAATTGCAGAAACGGTTGCGCCGATTAAAATACCGCCAACGAACTGCGCGCCGAAAATAAAGCCGGAAACGACGGGAATTGCAATTGCGATTATGCAGGGAACGCGCATTTCTTTAAGAGAGCCTTGAGAAGAAATTTCGATACAGGTTTTATAGTCGGGCTTCGCTTCGCCGGTTAAAATACCCTTAATTTCGTTGAACTGACGGCGAACCTCTTCAACCATTTTTCTTGCAGCCTTTGCAACCGCTTCAATAAGCATACCGCTGAACATATAGGGAAGAGCCGCACCTACCAAAGCACCGCAAAGAGTTAAGGGCTGCATTACGTTTAATACGAGCGAATCCATCCAGTTTTGAACCATATTAATATCGCCCATAAACGCGAAGAGATAAGAGGTCATCATAGAAAGCGCAGCCAAAGCAGCCGAGCCGATTGCAAAGCCCTTACCGATTGCCGCCGTAGTATTACCTACTGAATCGAGTTTATCGGTAATAGCGCGCACTTCTTTGCCAAGCTCGCTCATTTCTGCAATACCGCCGGCGTTATCGGAGATAGGGCCGTAGGTATCAACGGAAACGGTTGCCGCAACGAAGGAAAGCATACCGAGCGCCGCACAGGAAATACCGTACATACCGGCAACTGCAAACGAGCCGAAAATTGCTACTGCAAGAACTATTACGGGAGCCATACAGCTTATCATACCCGTTGCCAAGCCTTGAGTTATGGTGAGCGCAGAGCCTTCTTTAGAAGCGCCTGCAATGTTTTTAGTAGGTTTAAAGTCGTAGCTGGTGTAATATTCGGAAATCATACCGATAATAATACCCGTTGCGATACCGAAAATTGCCGCTACCCAAGGTGAAAAGTTACCGAGCTTAAAGCCGATAACCTTTAACGCTTCCGCGTCAGCGTTTTGGAACATAAAGAAGCTTAATAAGAAGCTGCCTACGATAGCTACGCCTGCGGAAATCCAGGTTGCGATATTAAGCTCCCTATGTACTTGGTCGGAAAGCTTTTTCTTTAATAATAAGTACGCGATACCGATTACGCAGCCGATTAAGCCAACGCCTGCAAAAATTAAGGGGAATAAAAGCAAGATGTTAAGAAGCTCGCCGGAAACGATTTGCTTAACGCACATTTCGCAACCGAGAATTACGCCCGAAAGCATTGCCCCTACGAAGGATTCTAAAAGGTCAGAGCCTAAGCCCGCTACGTCGCCTACGTTGTCGCCAACGTTATCTGCAATGGTTGCAGGGTTTCTGGGGTCGTCTTCGGGGATATGCGCTTCCGTTTTACCAACTAAGTCTGCGCCCATATCTGCAGCCTTGGTATAGATACCACCGCCTACACGGTTGAAAAGCGCGATAACCGAGCAGCCTAACGCATAGCCTGAAAGAGTCATAGTAAAGCCCGTTTCGAGCGCGGGAAAGATTAAGCCGTGCTGAACGGTGCCGTTAGCAACGTCGCTGATTTGACCTAACGCCATACCGAATAAAAGCACGACGATTAACACGCCGAAAAGCGCAAAGCCTGCAACGCAAAGGCCCATAACGGAGCCGCCCTTAAAGGCAACCTTTAAGGTTTTGCCCAAGTCGCCCGTTTCCCTTGCGCTGTTTGCAACCCTAACGTTTGCGTAGGTTGCTATTTTCATACCTACCCAGCCTGCCGTAGCGGACATAACTGCGCCGATAACGAAGGCAACGCCCGTTTGCCAGCTGATTAAAACGCCCAAAATTACCGCAATTACCGCACCGATAATGCCTACGATTTTATATTCGTAGCGAATAAAAGCGTTTGCGCCAATGCGAATTGCTTCTGCAATTTCCTTCATACGGTCCGTTCCTTCTTCCATCCTTTTTACGGAAAGGAAGTTAAACGCCGCGTATGAAACAGCCAAAATTACGGCCAAAGCCACAATTAAGAGTAAAAGTTCCATAATTTTCTCCCATAATGAATTTTTTAATATTTAAAATATTAACCGTATTTTATTCTATCATTTATTTTTACAAAATGCAACACACTTTTTGCATTTTATATTAAGTATTTTAGTAGCGATTTACAATATAAAAAGGCTTAATATCGGCAAGCGCCGTTATTTAAATTATTTTTTATACGATATACCAAATATTTAAAAAAATTGAAAAATTTTTAGGAATTTTACGGTTGTTTGCAGGCAAATTATATGCTATAATAGGTTTACTTTATAAAGCCAAAAAATTAAGTGGAGAAAATTATGGCGCACAACGTTATTACCGAAGCAAAGAGATGCTTACAATGTAAAAACCCCCTATGCAAAAGGGGTTGCCCCGTTTCTACCCCTATTCCCGAATTTATTTCTGCCTTTTTAAACGGGGATATTTTAGGCGCGGGCAAAATGCTTTTTGATAATAATCCCCTTTCGGTAGTATGCTCGTTAGTATGCAACCACAGCGGACAATGTCAAGGGCTTTGCGTTAAGGGAATTAAGGGCGCGCCCGTAGAAATTTCTACCATAGAAAATTATATTTCAGACCATTATATCGACGCGTTAGAAGCTAAAAAAACTCCCTCTAACGGCCATAAGGTTGCGGTTGTCGGCTCCGGCCCGGCAGGCATTACCATTGCTATAAAGCTTGCCGAAATGGGCTACGAGGTTACCGTATTTGAATCTAAATCGGAAATAGGCGGAGTGTTGAGATACGGCATACCATACTTCCGTTTACCCAAGGATATACTTGATAAATATAAAAAATTGATGCTTGCTATGGGCATTAAAATTCGCTTTAACTTAACCATAGGCAAGCCCTTTGGAATTGAAGAGCTGTTCCGCGACGGCTTTAAGGCAATTTCTATAGGTACGGGCGTGGCGTGGCCTATAAACCTTAATATTAAGGGGGAAACGCTTGGCAACGTGCATTACGGAGTGCATTATTTACACTCGCCCGAAAGCTTTGATTTAGGCAAAAGAATAATCGTTATAGGCGGTGGTAACGTTGCCATAGACGTTGCCAGAACAGCTATAAGGCGAGGGGTTAAGGAAGTTAAAATAGTGCTTAGAAGCGACAGATATTCCGCCACTCAAGAGGAAGCGGAATACGCAAAATACGACGGCGCGCAGTTTATTTACAACAAAGCGCCCGTAGAAATAACCGAAAATGGCGTTATTTTTAAAAACACCGTTTGCGACGAAAACCATAAGGTCGTTTCCGTTTTAGAGCCTGCCGAGCTTATGGAGGCGGATAGCGTTTTAATTTGCGTTTCGCAAAAGCCTTCTAATTTGATTTTAACGCAAACCGAGGGCTTGGAGATAAACGAAAGAGGGCTTGCAAAAATTAACGAGGACGGTGCGACCACTCGTCCCGGCGTGTTTGCCTCGGGCGACGTAGTTAAGGGCGCGAAAACCGTTGTAGAAGCGGTGCAGTTAAGCAAGCGCGTCGCCTACGCTATAGACGAATATGTTAAGTCGTTACCGTAACCCTATAAAAAAATAAAGCTACGCGCAAAGCCGTTTGCCCTTTGGCTAATTACTATAAATCGATATAACGCGCCGTGCTTTAATTGCAGTTTTTTAAAATTTAATAAGCCTTATTTAATAAGATAAGCCGTCCAAAAACTTGGTGTTTTTGGACGGCTTTATTGCGTTAATCAGCTAATACTGCGGCATCAATTACAACGCCGTTAACAATTCGTAGGTGGAGCTTACTACTATATCTGCGCCTGCTTTTATAAGGGCTTGCCTTTCGCCGTAGCCGTACGAAACGCCTATACTTTTTATGCCGTTTTTCTTTGCCCCTAAAATGTCGCCCTCGCCGTCGCCCACCATAACGGTAGCGCTTTTATCGGCGTTAAGCTCGGCAAGCGCCTTTGAGATTATATAAGGCTTATCCGAGCCGTTTTCCGTTAAGTTTGCGCCGAAAATTTTAGTAAAATATTTTGCCAAATCAAAATACCCTAAAATGCGCTCGGCGTGCGCTTGAGGCTTACAGGTTGCAACGGCAAGCGTTTTGCCCTCTGCCTTTAAGGTTGCCAAAACGCCCTGTATGCCGTGTGGCAAATCGCACTCGCAAAGCCCGCATTTAGCGTAATATTCCCTGTAAACCTCCACCATATTTTGGCTTTGCTCCTTGTTTACGAAATAATAATTTCTAAAGCTTTGCTGTAAGGGCGGGCCTATAAAATTTTTAATTTCTTCTGCGCTCGGCTCTTTTAAATTAAGCCTTTCGCACATATATTTAATTCCGTTATAAACGCCCCTTTCGGGTAAGGTTAGCGTTCCGTCTAAATCAAAAAGTATAAGTTTTTTCATAATTGCCCCCTATATATGCCTTATTTAATGCTCCGTTTGCATTATTTTAAGGGTAAGGTTACGGTAAAGGTAGTGCCTTCGCCCACCTTGCTTGCAACTGCAATTTTACCGCCGTGCAAATCTATTACCCTTTTAACTATTGCCAGCCCCAAGCCGTTGCCCTTGCTGGAGTGAGAGGCGTCGCATTTGTAATATTTTTCGAAAATACGGCTAATTTTTTCTTGGCTTATGCCCACGCCGTTATCGCAAATATCCACCTTTAACGAGCCTTCTAATACGCTTAAATAAAGCTTGATTTCACCGCCCTGCGGCGTGAATTTTATTGCGTTGTATAAAAGATTAAGCCACACCTGTTGCATAAGCTGGGCGTTGCCCCCAAAGGTGGCTTCCGCTAGGTTAGAGTTGATCGTTATGTCCTTTTTCGTCCACTCGTTTTCTAAAAGAATAACGCTATCGCGAATTTGCGCGTCGAGCCTATAAGGCTCTTTTGCGCCCAACATATCGCTGCTGTTTAGCCTTGAAAGAAGCAAGGTGTTTTCGGAAAGAAGGGAAAGCCTTTGCGATTCGTCGGCGATTATTTTTAAATATTGCTTTTGCTCCTCTTCGGTAAGGTTGCCCTCTAAAAGCAGGTTTGCAAAGCCGTTTATGCAAGCGATTGGCGTTTTGAACTCGTGCGAGAAATCGTGCACGAAGCTTTCACGCAAGGATTGCACGGTAGAAAGCTCCGCCGCCATTTTATTAAAATTTGAATAAACGTTTTCAAAAACCTCGCCGTCCTCGCTTTTTATACGATAGGAAAAGTTGCCGTCCGCCACCTGATTTAGCCCGTTGATAAGCTTGTTCGACTGCTCGTAAGAGCGATAGTTAAGGTATATTAGCGCACCCGTTATTAAAACGGCGCATCCGGGCACGACGAACAGTACTACCACGTACGCGTTGGATTCTTCGATATGCAAAACGTTGTAAACTATAAACAGCACTATTTCCGCCATTAAAAACAGCACTAACGTAAAAAACAAAAACAGCGTTATAAAGCGCGATTTATACGGCTTTTTGTTTTGGCGGTTAAATAAGCTTTTAAAAATTTTCATTTATTAATTACCGCCTTATAGCCTATTCCCCTTACGGTTACTATTTCAAACTCGCTAAAGCCTTCTAGCTTGTTTCTTATTCGGTTTATATGGGTACGCACGGTGTTTTCGTCACTTTCGGAAGAATAGCCCCAAACGCTATCTAAAATATTTTCCTTTGTAAAAATTTTGCCGGGGTAAGATAAAAGCAAAAATAAAAGCTGAAATTCTTTAGCGGGGATTTCTAAAACTAAATTGCCCTTGGTTACGGTAAAGCTACTCTTGTCCACTACCACTTCACCAACGGTAATTTTTCCTTCGTTGGCAATTTTGCTACGGCGCAATAGGGCGTTAATGCGCCAAATTAATTCTTCAAAATTTATCGGCTTCGTTAAATAATCGTCCGTACCAACGGCAAAGCCCCTGCCCTTATCGGTTATTCCGTCCTTGGCGGTTAGCATAATTACGGGCGTATTATAGCCCAACGAACGCAATTTTTCCACGAAAGTATAGCCGTCCATTACGGGCATCATAACGTCGGTAACGACGGCGTCAACTCCGCCACACTCTACCGCCGAAAGCGCCTCCTTGCCGTTTTTTGCAAGCTGTACGCTATAAAAATTTTTAAGCCTTGCGTGCAAAAGTAAGCGCATATTTTCGTCGTCTTCTACGATTAAAACGGTTGCCACCTTGTTTCTCCTTAACTAATTAAACCGCGCCTTAAAAATGCGGTTTGCAAATTACTGTTTACAACGCCGTTTGCGTTTAATTAATTATAGCACTATAAAAAAGCGTTGTCAATATTAAAAGTTAAAGTTGTTTTGCCTTTAGCGCGTAGCACGCTTAAACGACTTTTGCAAAATAGCATGCTATGCGCGCGCCAAGCAAGGCGCGCAAAGCAAGGCGTGCAAAGCGCCGTGCTTTAGCCTATAATAACCGTAATTATTAAAACGAGAATTAGCGCAAAAATAACGGTCGGGCAAAGGTATTTTAGCGAAAGCTTAAAGGGCGATTTAGGCATTGAAATTTTACCGCAATTTGCGTTAATTTCCTTTAAAATTTGGTCGTAATCGCCGTATATCATAAGCGCAACGCACTCTAACGCCCCCACTATTAAAATTAGGTAGCGGTTTACGATATCGTCGAAAATTTGCACCAAAAACTGCCCGTAGTTAGTACAAAACGCAAGCGAAAGAACTGCGGAAGGCAAAATTATGCAGGCTATTGCCCTTGCCTTTATAAAGGTAAACCTTTCTTTAACGGCAACTACCACCGCTTCTATCATAGAAAGGGTGGACTGAAGCGCGATAAGTATTATAGATAAATAAAAAAGAACCCCGAATATGCCCGAAATAACGCTATTATTAGGAAATAATTTAGCAATTGCAACGGGGTAAACTGAAAAGGCGGTGGTAAGGGCGGAATCGGTTATAGCCCCCTGCAAGCCACAGCCGTAAACGGCGGTAAAAAACGCAACCGAAGCCAAAACGGAAACGCCGAAATCAGCCAAGGCAACTACTATTGCGCTTGGAAAAATTTTTGCCTTGGCAGGCAAAAAAGAGCCGTAGGCAGGCATTACCCCCGCCAAAACGGAAAGAGAAAAAAAGGCTTGCCCCAACGCCGTTTGCCATAATTCTACGCTTTTTAGCGCTGAAAAATCGGGCACGAATAGCGCTTTTAACGCCAAAAGGCTGTTGCCGTACAAAAGCCCCCTTAACGCCAACGCCGTAAAAAGCCCTATGGGAATAAATACCGTAAAGCGCGAAATTTTTGAAAGCGACGAAGCCCCGCCCTTTATGCAAAAGTAAATAACTACCCACGCAACCAGCGTTAAAACCGTTAATATAGGCGAAAGCGCGATTGCGCCGTCCGCGTTAAATTTTAGTACGTTTTTTACAAAATACCCCGATATATCCTTTAACGAAAGCGTTTGGTTATCGTTACAAAAAGGAAAAATATTTATGGTTGCCTGCGCCAACCACCCTATTATAGCCACGTAAAAAATAGCAACGATAAGCGAATTTAAAAGGGCAAGCCACCCCACCGCCTCCATAGGCTTATATAGGCTTTTAAGGGCAAAGGGCGCGCTTTTTTTGCACCTTCTGCCAAGCGCTATTTCCGTGCAGAGCATAGGCACGCCCAAAATTATTAAAGCCAAAAAGTAAATTAAAATAAATGCGCCACCGCCGTATTTTGCGCAAAGCCCGGGGAAGCGCATAACGTTGCCAAGCCCCACCGACGCCGCCACCGACGCTAACACGAAATTTTTTCCGCTTGAAAAACCTTCTCTTTGCATAATATACGGTATGAAAGTGCCTGCCGTTTTATTCTTTTTAAGCCCACATTTACCACTTTATTTATTAATAAAACGGACCGATTTACCGTAAAGCAAATCAGTCCGTTTTTATGCGACGAATAATTTTTTAAGGCGCGCTTTCGCCCTTATGCACGAATAATTTTATAAGGCGCTTTTATATTACCGCTCGTAGTTTTAAAGCTATAATTTTGCCCCGCTAAACGAGTGATTAACGCGCCCGTTTAAAAGCCCCTTTTTACTAAATCTTCGCACAAGGCAATATAAAACGCCGAAACCTTTTCCTTCTTTTTCTTTCGTGTTAAATAGCAAACTATTTCGTTATGCGAAACGGATTCGGGCAAGGCGTCGCCCTTATATTCGCCGAACACGGTGGAATTTTTTGCCACCATACCGTCGGAAAAATCCTTTTCGTAGTGATGGGAAATTAAATAGGGAATACTCATAACGAAGTCCGCCTTCGCGCCGTCCATCGTAGCGGAATAGCTTTGGCAATATACGCCGTGGTTTTTAGTTTTAAGCTCTACCTCGGCGTCCTCGTTAGAAGCAAGCTGCTTTAAAACGGCTACCGTATCGGGGTTTTTATCCTTTAAAATTTTATAAAAAAGGTTTACCCAAAAGGCGCAAAAATAAAGCAAAAATTTGGGCATTTTTAAAACGGTAGTTGCCACCTGCGAGCCCTTGTGGGGCGTGCAAATGCAGGTTAGCGAGGCCACCTTGCTTGCCATATTTAAATTGTCTATTAAATATTTTGCGTCGAGCCCGCCCTTGGAGTGCCCTATTATATTAACCTTTTCCGCGCCCGTTTCCTGCAAAATGCACTCTATTCGGTTTTTTAACTGCTCGGCGTTATTTTCTATCGTTCCCATGCCGTCGCAGTTGGAGGTATAAACGGAAAAGCCAGCGCTTTGCAACACTTCTTTTATATGCCCAAAGCCGTTAAAAATTTTGCCTTCCTTAAGCATTATGCCGTGACATAAAATAATGGGATATTTACTTTTCATAATTATAAAAAATGCAATAGTTGGGGTATATTACCGCGTCAATTTGCTTTTACAGTAAATTTACCCCAACCTAAAGCTTTAATAATTTTCTACGGCGCAATAGCGCCTTGCGTTAACCTCTTAACAGAGCCTCGTAAATTTTAGTGCCGATAATCTTGGTGTATTCAGCCGAGCCGTCTTCGGAGAGGTGATAGTTTGTATCGAAGAAATAATACTTATCGAAAATACTATCGTAAATATCGCTTATTAACGTGGCGGGGAAGTTGGATTGGCTAAACTTTTCTTTAAACAGGTTACTTAAAGCGTCGACCGCATCCATATCTAAGCCCTGATCGTTTATAGGGCCGAAGGTTGCGTATACCCTTACGCCCATATTTTTAATTTGAGCAAAAAGCTCTGCCATGTTTTCAAAGCAATTATTTTGTAAAATATCTTCGCAGGGGGTTAAATCGTAAACCGAGCCTTCGTTATCAAATCCCCCTTCCCTTTTCTTTAGCATATCGCCCTGCTTGCCTAAATTTCTGTTATAGTCGTCGTAGGAAGCAGATACTCCGTTGCTTAAAAGATTATTCTTTCTTTCAACGTGTTCGTTAAACGCCTTAAATACGGCGTCGTAATGCTTTATGTTTACTAAAGCAAGCAAGTCGTAGTTGGCTTCTACCGTTTCGAAAACGCGGTTATCGCACTCAAACGAGCCGTAAAGCTGATACATTGAAGCCAGCTCAAAAAAGTCAATGAATATGTCGCCCTCGCTTAAATATCGCATTATAATTTCCACTTGATATAAAGCGCACGTACCGCCTACTACGCCCATATTAAGAACGTTGTAATACCTGTTAATCATCTCCGTTCTTATTTTGGTGGTATCAAAGCCGTACCATAGCGAGCAGCTGCCAAACAGCACTATTTTTTGCCTTATATCGGTGCGATCTATAAGCATTTCTACCTTATTGGTAAACTGTCCGTTTTCGGTAGCAACGAATTGCGGAGGCGTTATGGCATTTACGTGTAGGGTTTGCACCGTGGTTTGCCTTAAGCTTTCGTTGCCAAAGGCGTTTTCGCTTAAGCCTACGATATTATCGTAAATATAAAGCTCGGTAAAGCTTTCGCATCCGTCAACGGCAAAGGCTAAAAGATATTTTATTGACTTGGGCAATATTAATGTTTTTAGCTGTGCATTTGCCTTTATTGCGTTAGTGCTTATTATTCCTACGGGCACTCCGTCGATTTCTTCGGGGATTACCAAGCACTCTTCCTCGCCGGAATAGCCGGTAATAACTGCCGTTTTGCTTTGTGAATTAGCGTTTGTTACAAGCTCTTCTAATTGAGCTTCGCCTTTATACAGGGCTTCGGCGTCCTCTTCGTCAATAAGTGAGTATTCAAACAAATCCTCGTCAGACCATTTTTCCCACTCGGCGTAAAGCATTTGCGCTTGATCCCTATATACGCTTACTCTACTGCCCAAGCCAACGTGCGTTCCGCTTCCGTTTGACTTGGTGTTCCAGCCCTTTAACGTATATCCGTAACGGCTAATTTTATCCGTTCCTATTTCCGTGTTGGGGCGACGGTGATTTAATAAGGTGTGGCTTACGGTGAAATAATCGTCCGTCCAGCCGTTTGTAAACTCACCGCCGTTTAAATGATAGCCAACCACCGCATAACCGCTTATGGGCGATAGCTGAATATCGATTTCTTCATCAGGCGGAATTACCTCTTCTACAAAATCGGTATGCTCAACCAAAATATTTGCGCTTTGCGTTACGTTGTTTAAAATTAAGGTTACCTGGCGTTCGTTATTTTCGTTAACCTCACCGCCAGCGCCCGTAAAGCTAAACGCACCGTTGTAGTTTACGCCTTTGATGGTAAACTCCTGCTTAAAATAAAGCGTGAATATTGCCGTTTCGCCCTCTTCAATTTGCTGTGTGTGCGTTTCGCACCTAAAAGCCTGGGACTGAACGAGGCTTAAGTTATATAGTTTTGCCGTTTGCTTTAGCTGAACCTCGATATTAGTAGGATATTTAACGTTTTTTAGCGTTAACTCGGCATTTCTTTCCCCGTTAGCATTAGGCTGCGAAATAGCCACTTCGTAATCGCCGTAATTTACGCTGTCGAAGGTATAGCCGTTTTCAATTGTAAACGAAAACTTTACGTTTTGCCCCTTATTAACCGTTTTAATATTTTCGGTTGCGTCGAAATTATCGCCTTCCGACAAAATAACCTTGCAGGTTTTTTGCTCGGGCGGGGGTTCTTCCGTAACGCAAGCTGATAAGGGCAACGTTAGCATAAACGTAAATGCAAAAAGCGTTGCTAGCTTTTTAATATATTTTCCCTTCATTTTCAATACCCCTAAGGTTTTTTAATAAGCTTCGATAAAGCTGCCGTGACGTCCCCACCAATAGTCGTTAATATAGTTGGTCATTTCTGCCTTAGGCACGTAAATCTTACAGCCCGTAACGCCGTTGAAAAGTCCGCTATATACGGCACAGTCCGAAGCCTTAGCCTCCTTAGACATATATATACTCTTAAGCGACGTACAGCCGTTAAACGAATCGTCTAAAATGCTTTTAATGTTTTTACCTATATGGATTTCTTGAATTAAGGTGTTGCCGGCAAATACGTCAGCGCCAAACGCCAATACCTTTTTGCCGTTATAGAAATCGGGAATTTCGATAGAGGTTACTTGCTTGCCTGCTTCAGTTAACGCCACTATATTATAGCCGTAAGACGTTTCTTCGTATTCAAACAACGCCGCATCCTTACCGTCTTCACCCGTTACGTCCTCTTCGGGAACAACGGGCTTTTCGGGGATAACTATTTCCGTTTTAGAGCTATCGCCCAAATAAACCTTGATATCCTGCACTAATTGACGGGTATATACTACCGAGCCTGCCGTGTTTACGTGTACGTTAGAATCGTAGAACCAGTCGCTATCGAAAAGATAGTTGTGAGGGCTGCCTAAAATTTCGCAATTTAACGTTTCGTCTAAAAAGTCGTAAAAGGCGTCGATATCCTCTTCGGTGGTGTTAGGCATAACGCCCTGAATATTTATAGGGCAGAAGCCGTATAAAAGGGTTGCGCCCTTGGAGGTTACAAAGTCGTTATATTCGTTTACGTATTCGCTAAACTCCGCAGTCATTACGCTTTTATCGTACGAAACTCTTTCAACGCTATCAAAGCCCATAAGCATTTGATTGTACGGTCTGTCGTAAATCATATCCAACCTTTCGTTAAAGGAGGAAGCCGCGTAAACGCCTTCGGGTACGGGCGCGCTATTCGTCGATAAATAACCGAATTTTTGCGAAATGAACGCAGGATATGAGCCAATCATTGAAGCGATATCGTCGAAGCTGATTCTGGTTAAAAGGTCGAAATTTCCGTCCAAGCACTTCCATAACGTTTCGCCGTTGAAGTATAAGGAGAGCGATTGTGCGCCCTGCTCGGGAGCGAGAATTACTATGTCGCCTTCCTTAATATTTTCACGGGATAAGTCCATCATAGCCTTCGTGCCGACTGCACCGTAAAGGCCAAAGGGACAAACGGTGTAGCCTTCTATTTCGCTTTCTATAAGCTCGCCGTTTACGCCAAACGCAACCGCGCTGTTTCCCACAACGACTATACGCTTACCTTCGGTGGTTTTTAACCTTTCTACCATTTTAGGCAAAACGCCGTAATAAGTTGCCCCAAATTGTTGGGGAGTAGTAAGTCCTATTATAAATAGCGCAACTGGAATTATTAAAAGCGCTAAAATCGTACAAGTTGTTTTTAATATAATCTTTTTCATACCTATTAAAATTGGAAATACAAGAATGCGCTTGTATCGTTACCTGATGCTGCAATTATCCATACTACTGCAATTAACGCGATAAAATAGAAGTATGAAGTATTGCGGGTTGCCTCCACCGTTTTTCCGCTTGCGAGGGGGGAGAAAAGCTTGTTGCCTTTTTCGGAGGGATAAGCCATATCATGCGCGAGCGCTACTATTACCAAGGAAAGGGCAATTTGAATAATATCGAGCAAGCTCATTGAAAGAGCCGTAAGCGAGGTATTTACGTACGCTTCGCTTAAGCCGAATTCCGTAAACATTTTTGCAAGAATAAGGAATACGTCTTCAACGCTTTGCGCACGGAAGAATACGCTGGTAAGCCCAACTAATAAGAATACTATCGCTCTTCTAATAAACACGATTAAGGCGTTTTTATTGTCTATATTAAAGCGTTTGCAAAGGTTGCGATAGTGAGGGCGCAACAAGTCTTCTACAACGGTATACGTGCCGATAAGAGCGCCCCACATTACGAACGTCCACGACGCGCCGTGCCAAAGTCCGCTTAACGTAAATACTATAAAGATATTTATATATTTGCGAACCTTTCCCTTTCTGCTTCCGCCAAGGGGCCAATAAACGTATTCCATAAACCAAGAGTTTAAGGATACGTGCCAACGGCTTCCGTATTCGCGTATGCTGGTTGCAAGCAAGGGCTGGTTGAAGTTTTTGGTAAGCTTTACACCCATCATTCTTGCACAGCCGGCAGCAATGTCGGAATAGCCGGAGAAGTCGCAATATATTTGTATGGTAAATAGCATTGCCGCAAGCCAAAGCGAGAAGCCTGTGTTTGCAGAAATGTTACCGAACGCACTGGTTACGAACGCGCCCACCACGTCTGCTACGGCAATCTTTTTAAACATACCGTATATCATTAGGCGCAAGCCTTGCTCCATATCCTCCGTCGTTGCGTTCTTTTCCGCCTTTAATTGGGGGAGTAGATGGTCCGGTCTTTCGATAGGACCTGCTACGAGCTGAGGGAAGTACGAAACGAATAGAGCGTAGTAGCCAAAGTGCTTTTCTGCCTTAACCTTTCCGCGGTAAACGTCTATTACGTACGAAAGCGTTTGGAAGGTATAGAACGATATACCTACCGGCAATATAATATCCCAAACCTTTCCTTCTAAATTAAGCGAGAACAGATTTAGGAAATCTACTACCGACGAGAATAGGAAGTTCCAATATTTAAAGAAGGCAAGCGTACCCAAGCATACTACCAAAGTTAGCGTTAGCAGTAGCTTTTTGACCTTTTGCGTTTGCGATTTTTCTATGTATATGCCTGCCACGTAAGAAACTACCGTTGTGCCTAAAATTAAGAACACGAGCGTGGGGTTCCAGCTCATATAGAAGTAGTAGCTTACGATAAGGAGCCAAGCCCAACGCCATTTAAAGGGCAAAGCGCGATGAACTATTATTACTACTAAAAGATAAACTAAAAATTCTATGGAGTTAAAATTCATTTCTTATCCTCCACGTTTTGCGATTTTTCTTCGCTTATTTTTTTATTATTATCCTTTTCGTCGCTCAACTGCGGTTTTTCCGTCTTTAAGCCAGCCAAATTTATTATTACAAAAAGTAATAATACGATAACTATTTCTTGCAAGGTTGCGCCTAACAATATTGCGTAAATTATTACGGCAATGGACAAAAGCACGGATAGTACGGGCAAAAAATAACCCGTACTGTTCGTTCTTAGTTCAAAAATTAAAATTGTTAGCGCCAATGCAAAGCCCCCTAAAATTATAGGTGAATTAAAAAGTACGCCTTCCACTTAAATTTCTCCTTGTTTAAGGTTTTTTAATTGACCACGCAGCTATTGAACCGATAAGCGCGACGCCAGCAAGCACGCACAAAGGAACTATAACTCCGTTTGAAACGTCGAAAAGACTGCCAAACATAGTAGCGCCCATAGAATTTATAAAGCCCGCTAACATCACTACCTGTATGTTTATTTGATAATGCTTTTCGCCAAAAAGCTTTCTGGTTACTATCGCGCCGTCCGGCGCAGCCATGCCCATACAAAAACCGCCGAATACGAGCGTTATTATAAGGACTACTAAATTTTGTAAGAGTATTGCCCCAAGTATTAACAGCACCGAAAGGAATACCGTTGCCGAGCCTACCCTTATGGTGAAGCCTATACCGAACTTGTCGTTTATTATTCCGGTAATTACTCTTCCGCATCCGTTTGCCATAGAAACGGCGCCTATTATAATTGATACGCTATTTAGCTTTATGGCTGCATCTACGTTTTCTAAAATTTGTCTGCCAAAGCTTGAAACGACCATACTTGGCATAGTGCAGCAGCAACCCATTACGAATAAAAGCCAAAAGGACGGCCTTTTAATCATTTGTAAGGGCGAAAGCTCTAACGTGTCTATAGGAAACTTATCTACCTTAGGCGGACAAACGGGCGCAACGTAGTCCTTGGGTGGAGCAACCATTACTATTGCCCCTATAACCATTATGCAGGCAATAACTAAGCCCATTACCCAAAAAACGGTGTTCCACGCTATACCTGCGCTTACGATACCCGAATATGCCGTACCTATAATTAGTGGACCTACGCCGTAGCCCATTAAAATTATACCCGTTGCCAAGCCTAATTTATCGGTAAACCATTTCGTAATATTTACTATAACGGCGTTATAGATTAAAACCGTGCCCATACCGCCTATTATAGAATAGCCTATAATTAGTAAAGTGAAGTTTTGCGCAAACGAGCTTAATAAAAAAGCCAAAAACAAGCACGCCGCGCCAATTAAAATATTTATTCTAACGGTTTTTAGCTTACCTACTAAAATACCGCCGACTACGCCGAATATTGCATACGAATACATAAATAGCGTAAATACTAAACCGCCCTTCGTTTCGCTCCAAATTTCGCCAAACGCCTTGGAGATAGGCCCGCTTAACGTCGTCCAAGCATAGCCTACGCTTACGGATAGCATCATTATTACGCCAAACAAAAGCAAAAACCACCGCTTTTTTTTATACCTTTCAAATACCTCGTTGCCCGGCGCAAAAGTAGAAGCTTGAATATTTTCCATTTTGCCCCCTTAGTGCTGTTTGCTAAGCAATTTAATAATAAGCTGCTTATCAGGCTTTCCCGTCCCCGAAAGGGCGGGCATTTTTTCTAAGAATAAATATTTAGTAGGGATTTCGTATTTTTTAAGCAATGGCGTTAAATATTCTATAACGTCCTCTTGGCTAACGCCGTTTGCTACGATACAAGCACCCACCTCTTCGCCGTATTTTTCGCTGGGTACGCCTACGATATGAGCGTCAAGCACGCCTTCCATTTCTACGATGGCGTTTTGTATTTTAAGTGGCGAAATGTTTTCCCCACCGCGAATTATAATATCTTTACATCTGCCAACTATATATAAATAGTCGTTTTCGTCAATGTAAGCCAAATCGCCGGTATGGAAATATCCGTCTTCATCTACGGGTAAATCAAGGCCGTGATCGGTTATATAACCCTTCATTACGCAATATCCACGCACGCAAATTTCGCCAACGCCACCGGTTTCGGTAACGATTTTTCCGTCTGCAGTTTTTAAAACGCCGTCTATGGTAGGTAAAAACTGACCTATACCCTTACTTCTGTTTTCTAACGTTGCGTTTATGGGAGTAAAGCATACCACGGTTGAGGTTTCCGTCATACCGTACGAGGGGCAAACCTTAATACCTAAGCCGTTTTCAATGCTTATAAACTGTTGCTTTGAGTACGCGCCGCCTGCTATTATACCCTTTTTAAATTTGCTTAAATCGCGAGGTCTTTCCTTTTGCGCTTCAAGCAACATATAGTAAAACGTGGGTACGGCGTCTAAATGGTTGACCTCGTATTTTTCAATACAGTCTAAAACGTAATGCTTTTCGCGTGTTTTAGGAATAAAAATTTTACAGCCCATCGCTATATTAGATTCTAATATCTGCACGCCGAAAACGTGATGCAAGGGCATTATTAATATAGTGATATCCTTATCCGTACCTCCGCTTAACGACAGCTGATTATAGCCGTTATTAAGCATTGCGTATTGCGTTAAAAGCGCCGCCTTGCTTTTGCCCGTAGAGCCTGAGGTGAAGAATATGTAGGAGGGCGTTTCGTTATCGCAGGTTAGGGGCGCGTCGGCAACGTCTTCAAAGCCTACGCCGTCGTTTTTATTAAAGGTAAAAACTCTGCCGTCCTTGCACTCGCAAAGCCATACTCCGTATCCGTTTTGCCTTATAATGTAGTCGTGATCGATTTTAGCAGAGCAATGTCCTAAATATTCTTCCACCGTTTTTTGAGGGTCGCTTAAAACCAAAACAGCTTCGGTTGCAACCACGGCAAATAATACGAAAGGCGCGTCTATACTTCTGGGAGGAGTTACCGCTACGGTTTTTCCTTTACCTATTCCCCAGCTTTTAAACTTAAAAATAAGATAATTGTAAATCGCAAAAAACTCTTTAAAGGTATAGCTTTCGGTTTCGTTTAAAAGCATAACCTTTTCGCCGTATTTTTGTACGTTTTCCTTTACGTAAGCAAAAATGCTTTTGTTAGAACTTTTATATTCCATAATTTCCCCCTTTATATTATTTTATTAAAGCCTTTTAACTTCTCTTTCGGTTAAGAACTTCATATATCTATCGGTAAATTCCGCCTTGTAGGTACGCCTTAAATCTACGATTACGCCCGGTAGATATATAGAAGCGTTTACTAACGAATATACGTGAACTAAGTTAATTATCGTCGAGGACGAACAATGGGCAAAATCGAAGTTTTGCAAAATATTGTCGGCTTCCTTTATGCTTCCCCTAACTTTAAGGGTTTTTTGCCATTGCTTGCTCTTTGGATGCAAATGGTAGTAAATATAATGTCTTTGTACCTCGACGTATAAAATTTCGCCTATGGGAACAACTACTATACCTTCGGTGGTTTTTATGCTGACCTTTCGGCGCATCGTGCGCCTTAAAATGAATATACCGCGCTTTAGGCAGGCAAACGTAGCATCCTTTTGCAAGGGCTTTAAAAGATACCCCACAACGCCGTATTCGTAGCAAGATAGGGCGTATTGCGCGTTTTTACATATAAACGCTATAACGACTTCGGGGCGATATTCCCTTATTTTTTTTGCGATTTCCATACCGTTTAAGGTAGGCATATCAATTTCTATAAAAATAAAGTCGCTTTCCGTGTCGTTTTTTAAAAAATATTCATCACTGCTTCTATAGCCCTGCACTTCAAATTTTACGTTATGTACCTGCTCGTATTCGCCAAGCAGTACGTTTAAATTTGAAAAGCAGTCCTTATCCTTATAAATTACGCAAACGTTATACATAATACCTCCTATCGTATTTTAAGCCATAACCCCGTGGATAAACGGCTTTTTTTGTTTACGTATTTATTATATCAAATTTTTTTAATTTTGTAAATACCTTGGCACAAATTGTATAAATTCTGGCAAACATTTATTAAAACTATATCACTTTGACATACAAAACTAAGTTTTTTGCACGCAATAAATATACAAATTTTTACAAGATAACAAATTTTTTTAGCTTTTTAAAAATTTTTTTTGCCTTTTTTGTATTTTTATTTGGCAAGGCGCATTAAAAAAACAAGGGTGAACCGAAAATCGGTTCACCCTATGCCTATTTATTTAGTTTTCAAACAAATTATTTGCCTGATTTTTTAATTGCGAAGAAGCCCCAAGCAACGATAGCTGCTGCAACTACGCAATCGAGCACGATAATCATCGTCTTCCACCATTCAGTCTGGTAGCCAACAACCTTAACGTTTACGGAGTTGCTGTTTGCAACGGCGTAAAGGATGTTGTGAGCTGCAGTACGTAAAACGGTTACGTCTTCTGCGCTAGTGGGATCGGGATTCAGCCACATTAAGCTTTCTACGGAAGCGAGGATAAGGTCGTTACCAGCATAAAGCATCTGCTTAGCGTCCATGAATACTTCACCGGACTTATAGTCGCAGATTACTAAGCCTCTGAAGCCCCATTCGCTACGGAGAACGTTATTGAGCAATCTGTAATCGCCACCAGTCCACTTTAAGCCGATACGGTTGAAGGAGGACATAACGCCCATAGTTCCCTTGTATTCGGTTACGCCTTGTTCTGCTGCGGTTTCTGCGATAACGTCGTCGCCCTTAACAGCGATTTCGAACGCCTTGAAGTAAACTTCACGCATAGCCTGTTCGGTACAGAACGTAGCAACGCCAGAACGGTTGGTTTCTTGGTCGTTAAGAGCAAAGTGCTTAAGGTCGGTATATACGCCCTTAGTTGCAGCGCCGTTAATAACGTTTACTGCCATTTTGCCGGAAAGAACGGGATCTTCGGAATAATATTCGAAGTTACGTCCGGAGAAAGGTGAACGGTGAAGGTTGATTGCAGGTGCATACCAGCCGCTGTAAGGCAAGCCGCTATCGTCGTAGTCGCCCCAAACTGCGTTGTCACCTACGATTCTACCCATACGGTATGCTAAATCCTTGTTCCAAGTAGAACCGATAACGATTTCGCATGCGAAGGTAGTGTTGTCGTCGTAGTGAGAAGACAAGCCGGGCTGGAAGTTTACGAAGCCGATAGGACCGTCGGAGTCGTAGGTAAGGTTTTTATCGATAGATTCGATATCAACGGTTTGGAAAGCGCCCTTATTAGCAAGGTCCTTCATTTCTTGGAAGGTAAGCTTATCTAATAATTCGTTCCAAAGATCGTCGTCGTAATCTTTACCGATAAGATCTCTTATGGTAATTTCGTTTTCTGCGCCAGTAGTAGGCATACCCTTTTCTGCTACGATATCAGCAATTGCGGTGTTGTTATGAGAATAGTCGGTAAGGCGTTCAAATTCGGTTACGCCTTCAGCGTTTTCCATAACTGCACGTTCGTCCTTGGTGGATGCCTTGGGGAACGTACCTTCGAAATCGGTACGGGACATACCCTTACGGGTTACTTCCATTCCGCTTTCGCTTACTACGTTGTTATTGTCGATACGGTAGTCTGCATCGTTGAATAAATCTTCGTTGTCGGTGAAAAGGTTTTCTACCTTAACGTCAGTTACAGGGTCATTTTCGAAATAAAGGTCTTGTTCAAGAGCGAAGGTGGTTGCGTCGTACGCGTATGCGTCAACGTGAGAGTTAGCGCTTACGATAAAGTTGTAGTCGCCTTCTTCAAGCTCGTAGCCCTTAATTCCGTTTGCGTTAGCGTCGTTATAGTCGTAAGAAGCTAAGTCGTAAGCAGCTACTTCAAAGGTTACGCTCCAGCTTGCGCCTGCCGCTAAAACGGGAGTTTTAGCAAAATCAACGAGCTGAACGTAAGGCTTTTCGATACCACCGAAGGTATAAGGGGTATTAACGTAAAGCTGAACTACGTCTTTGCCTGCAACTGCGCCGGTGTTGGTTACTTCAACGGTAATTTCAACGGAGCTGTCTAAGTCGGTTAAAGAACCGCTTACTTCGGTTATTTCTTGAGTAAAGGTCGTGTAGGAAAGGCCGTAGCCGTAAGGATATCTAACGTTTTGTTCGTACCATTTAGAAGAAGGGTTTTCTAACTTTTCTTCGTATGCACGGGTTTCGTAATAACGATAACCTACGTAAATGCTTTCGTCGTAAATTATCATTTTGTTAGCGTTAGCGCCTTCAAATTCTACGTTAGCGCTGCCGTCTGCGGTTGCTTGAGAGCCGTCGCCGAAGTTTATCCAAGTGGGATCCTTAGTGAAATCCTTAGAATATAAATCTACGGTTTTGCCGGAAGGGTTAACGTTGCCGTTAAGAACGGAGCCGATAGCTTCTGCACCGGTAGAGCCGGGGCCACCGATCCAAAGAAGACCGTCAATACGCTTGTCTGCAGAGTTGTTATACTCGTCCATAAAGTCGCATTGGAAGGAGGTAAGAGTATTTAATACTACGATAACCTTATCGAATCTTGCGGTTACTTCGTCTAAAAGAGCGTATTCGTTATCGTCTAACTGAAGGTAGTGAGAGCCTTCGATACCACCGCTGGTCGTATCCTGTACGCGGGGTAAGTCCCAAGATTCGCCGCCAAGACGGGAAACTACTACTAAAGCCAAGTCGTTATAGCTTGCATAGGAATCGATAACCTCTTGAGTGTAGTTAGCAATGGGGGTTTCGCCAATTTTAAGCGTAGGGGAAGAGCTTGAGCCTGCGGTAAGCGTAGGGCTTGACGAACGGCCTTCGCCAGAAGCGTCGCTTTCGTAGAAAGCTTTAAGCACGGGGTTGTATTCGTAGCCACCTGCGGTTAAGCCGTCGAATATGGTTTTTGCGCTTTCGCTACCGATACCGCCGGAGCCGGAGCCACCTAACACGAGGTTTGTAGAGTTTTTACCGAAAACGGAAACCTTGGGTTTTTCAGTTACGGAAGATCCTTCGGTTTCGGGGGTTTCCATAGGTAATACGTTGTAGTTTTCTAAAAGGGTAAAGCCTTCTTGCGCAATTTCTACGTTAAGCTTATCGCCCGCTTCCTTAGATTCAGCCTTGCTGTTATAGTCGGAAGTGTAAATAGCGTTTACGCTATCGTCAAGAGCAGGCTTTTTGTTGCCGAGCACGGTTTGAAGAATAGGCTCTAATATGCCGTTTGCCAAAATCGTAATCGTAATAAATAACGCTGCAAGGAAAACGGAAACACATGCCCAAACGATAGTGCCTCTTTTATTAAATTTTTTCATTTTGCGTCCTCCTTAGCTTAAGTTGCTATACCACAAGTTGTCGTAAATGGGGCTATAGGAAAGGGTTGCGTCGCCGTAATTTTTAATCTTAATGCAGTCGATTATAGGTGCGCAAGAAGCTCTCGTACCGCCACAGTTAGTGCTGTTGTTGGTAATAAGTTTAATGCTGTTCCAGCCTTCTACAAGGTTGATGTTGCCAATGGTGTATTCTGCAAATCCAGTCTTAGCGCTTATATCTGCAGAGCCTGTGCCGGGAACCGTTATATTATAGGTTAAGGATTCGCCGTTAACCTGAATATCGTAGCCGTGTTCACCGGTGGTGGTTAACATTAAGGGGAAAGGTAATTCAGAGCCTAAGTTTGCAATAAGAGTTGCGCCGCTTACAGCCTGAGATGAATATACCTTAAATTCAACCGTTATACCAGGCGAGAAGAGATAGGTTACATAGTGACCGTGACGATCGGGGTGTACTGTGTTAACTTCGTCGGTAGAAGGAGTTGACATACCTTCGAGAGTTTCGTGCTGAACAACCGCTGCGCCGTAAAGACCGCCGGAATAGCCGGGATATAATACCTTACTATCGTAGTAGCAGAATTCTGCTTCGAATACGTCGGTTTGAACTAAATCCTTTTCCCAATGAGCAAAGTAAGAGATTGATTTAGAAACTAACATATCGGTAAAGTCAATAAGTTCGCCATCGTACGTTGCGCTATACCAGCCGATGAAGGTGTAGCCTTCACGAGTGGGATTTACTTCGGGAGGATCGAGCTTAGTGCCACCGCCTACGCCCTGTCTATATTCATAGTTACCGGAATCAGGAGCATCAACGTAGTTATATCTGAATCTAATATTATAGAAGTTCTGTTGCCATACTGCGTATAAGGTGCTAGTTTCGTTGGGGGTGTAAGGGAAAGTAACACATTCTTCAACGGTAGTTGCATCGGGGCTAGTTGCCCAACCGATAAAGTTACAGCCTACTCTTGAAAGAGCGGGTGCGTCTGCACTACCGATAGATTCGCCAGGAACGATGCCGAGGATGGAAGGAAGCTCCTCTTCTACTCCTTCAAAGTTATAATCAAAGTATAAATCGAAAAGCTTAACGTCCTCTTCTACCCATTCTGCGTAGAAGGTTACGTCTTCAGTAACAACGTAAGGGAATACTACGGCGTCGCCGTTTTCTGCCTTGTTGTTCCATCTACGGAAGTTATATCCATCACGTACAGGGTCCGTTTCAGGTGCGTTAACTTCGTTGTTGTATTCAACTTCAACGGTATCAGCCGTGGCATTTTCATAGTTATGATCGAACGTTACCGTGTATATACCGGGGGTCCAAACAGCGTATAAGGTTACGTTTTGGGTAGGGGTATAAGGGAACGTTACGTCGCTTGCTTCAGCGTTTTGGGTGGTTGCCCAACCGACGAAATCGTACCCCACGCGTTCGGGGTCTGCACAAGCTTCAGAGCTTTCACCTTTATCAACGTACTTCTTTGCGGGACGGGAACCATTGCTTCCTTCTTCCGCATCGTTGTAGTTAAAAGTGATAGTATAAGTGTCGGTGTTTGCAGGGGGGGGATTCTGCGTACTCGTACAAGCTCCGGCAAAGCAAGTAAACGCAAACGACGTAGCGAGTACGCCAGAAACGATTACTTTTACCAATTTCTTGTTCATTAATGTCCTCCTATTTTATTCACTTTTATTATTTTTGGCAATTCGCCATAAAACCGAGTACAACTCCGGCAGAAAGCTTTCCGCCGGAGCCGTTCGATTTTAGTTAATTAAATTTGTATTTACTTAACCTGTAAAGTTAATTGCTTAACTTAATTATTTTCTTTTACGTGCAACGAGTGCGCCGCCTACAAATGCCATAGCTGCAAGAGAAGCGATTGCGGTACCAGCGATGGAGCCTGCGCAGCCTTGTGCGTCTTGTCCGTCAGCGCCTGCGGGGCCTTGAGGACCAGCGGGGCCTGCGGGGCCTTGTTCGCCGTCTTGACCGTCTTGTCCGTCAGCGCCTGCGGGGCCTGCGGGGCCTGCGGGGCCTTGTTCGCCTTGGTCACCCTTGTCGCCCTTGTCGCCCTTGTCACCTTTATCGCCCTTGTCGCCCTTAGCGCCGTCTTGACCATCTTGACCGTCTTGACCGTCTTGACCAGGTGCGCCTACAACGTTACCAAGAATTGCATAAGAACCGTCTTCGTAGATAACTACTAATTCGCCATCGTTGTTGATGTAGAATAAGATAGGATTCTTAACTTGGGTGTTTTCAAGATCCATAACGATAAGGTTTTCGGTTACGGTTATGGTTTCGTCGTATCTGGTGGTTTCTGCAGTACCCATTGAGTTGTAGGTAATAGCGGAACCAACATAGTGATAACTAATGGTTAATTCGTAGATACCTTCTGCAACGTTACCGGTGATAGCGCCGGTTTCAGCGTTGTAGCTTGCGCCTTCGGGAAGGCCTTCTACGGTGAGTTCAGCAAGGGTAATTGCTAAAGATGCATCAGCGGGTGCATCGTTGTTGGGGAAGTAGTTAACGCCTTCTTCAAGAACGAATAAGCCAGGAGTTTCAACTGCAACGTTGATAGCGCCGGGAGCTACGATGTTCTGGGAAAGACCCATAATACCGCTTTCGCCTTCAACAACGTTAATGGTGGTGGTCCAAGTGTTGTTGATGCTGTTGTATGAGCCTAAGCCGTCAGCTCTAATAGTTACGGTGTATCTACCAACTGCGCTGTCGCTACCGATGGAGATACCAGGGATACCGGAAAGGGTACCATCTGCGGCAACCTTTCCGGTA
>SVIM01000042.1 GCA_015069485.1 Clostridiales bacterium
CGTTGACCTTCCCGCAGTTGATACTTCTAAGTTTAAGAAAGAAACCGTTAAGGGTTGCCAATTCTGCACTCCCCTCTTCGAATTCTCCGGTGCGTGCGCAGGCTGTGGCGAAACCCCTTACGTAAAGTTATTACCCAGCTCTTTGGCGAAGATATGGTAGTTGCAAACGCAACGGGCTGCTCCTCCATCTACGGCGGTTCTTCCCCCACTTGCCCTTACACCACCAACAAAGAAGGCAAGGGTCCCGCTTGGGCTAACTCCTTGTTTGAAGACAACGCTGAATTCGGCTACGGTATGAACCTTGCATACTCTGCAAGAAGAAACGCACTTAAAGCAAAGGTTGAAGCTTTAGCTGCAATGTGGGTTGATTGCCCCGAATGCAAGGCTGTTTTAGACGCTTGGCTTGAAGCGTTTGATAACAGAGAAGCTTCTAAGGTTGCATCTAAAAACCTTATTGCTAAGCTTGAATCCTGCACCGATTACGACGCAGAAGAATTAGTACTCGTTAACGATATCCTCGCTGCTAAAGATTGCCTTTCCAAAAAGTCCATTTGGATTTTCGGTGGCGACGGTTGGGCTTACGATATCGGTTACGGCGGACTTGACCACGTATTAGCTTCCGGCGAAGACGTTAACGTTTTAGTTCTCGATACCGAAGTATATTCCAACACCGGTGGTCAGGCTTCCAAGGCTACCAACATTGGCGCAGTTGCTAAGTTCGCATCTGCAGGTAAGCGCGTTAAGAAAAAGGATTTAGGTATGATTGCTAAATCTTACGGCTACGTTTACGTTGCACAATGTGCAATGGGCGCAAACCAAGCACAGTTCTTAAAGGCTATTTCCGAAGCAGAAGCTTACAACGGACCTTCCATCATCATCTGCTACGCTCCTTGCATTAACCACGGTATTAATATGTCTAAGAGCCAGCTTGAAGAAAAGGCAGCAGTTGATTGCGGTTACTGGCACCTTTACAGATACAACCCTGCAACCGAAGAATTTACCCTTGACAGCAAGGATCCTACCGGTGATTATCAGGCGTTCCTTGCAGGCGAAACCCGTTTCTCCTCACTCGTTAAAACTCAAGGCGCTGAAGTTGCTAGCGAGCTCTTTAAGCAAACCGAAGAATCTGCAAAAGCAAGACTTGAAGGCTACAAAAAGCTTGCCGGTAAATAAGCAACGAGACGTAGGCTAGTATCTTAAATACTAATTGCATAAATAAAGATTGGGGCGACGCGCACGAACGCGTCGCCCCTTGTTTTTACACTTAAAAGGCAATAAAATATTATTGCTTAACTTAAATAATTAATCAGTAAAGCCCGACGCAAAGTTTTGCGTCGGGCTTATTTTATGCAATATTTTATATTATAATTAAAGCATATATGGGGGGCAATTACGATTATTGCAAAAAGTCGATAATTTTTTTAATAACCTCTTCGTCCTCTTCAGTTGCCGAAGTAAAATCGAAATTATCAAAATATTCCTTTTGCTCCTTGTTTACCAAAGCCTGATTAAGCTGTGCTAAACGCTTTTCCGCCTCCACGGTATTATAGGGATTATGTCCCTTATCCTCTTCAATTAAAACGGTTATGCCTTTACCCGAAATTAAGTTTGCCACGGCGTTGTTTTCGCCCACGGTTTTATCTTGCTTGCCGTGAATTAAAAGGACGGAAGCGCTTGCCCCTTTAAGTGCTGAAACGGCGCTTTTATTGCCGTTTTTACCGCAACTAAAAAGGTTACAAAGCCACCATACGGGGCGGAATATGCCCGATTTAAGCATATCTGCAAGCAATTTGTTAGGGTTGTTTGGAGCAGAGAGAGCAACTACCTTTTCCACCTTAATTTTTTCGCTTGCGCAAAGAACGGAATACGCGCCCCAGCTATGCCCTACGAGGCAAACGGGCAAGCCTTTTAAGCGGGAGCTTTGCTTTGCGAAATTATACGCTGCAACGACGCAATCAGCGCCTGCGTACAAGCCTTTAATTTGACTTCCTTCCGACAAGTCGCAACCAAACGCATCAAACGCCAAAACCGCAAAGCCCGCCTTTGCAAGGGTAGCGATTTCGGTAGTGTAAGCGCATTGACCTGCCCCCATACCGTGCTGAAAAATAACAAGCTTGCTACACTCTTCAATAGGCTTTACGCTATACAAATAGCCGTTTAGCGCCTTGCCGTAAAGCTGGGTTTTTACCTCTTTTGCATTTAAGCCAAAATCGCTTGCGCTAAAATATTTAAGGCTTGCGTTTTTATCGTAACGGTGCCCGAACGCCATTTTATAAATAAGTACGGGTGCAACGATATAAAATAACAGAGCGATTGACGCGACGACGATTAATAAAACGTAATACCAATCCATACTTTCACCAAAATAAATTAAAGCGCAATGCTTTTTTGCATTGCGCCTAAATATTAAACGATATATTTTTCGTCAAGCTGAGGGCAGGAATCGATTTCTGCCTTCTTTTCTTCGAATCCTTTTTTACCTAAAAGCGCAAAGGTTGCTTTTTTGCCGTCTTCTACGCCGGGCTGATTAAAGGTGTTAATGTTTAAAAGCGCGCCTGCGTATGCCGTTTGAAGCTCTAACATAAACATAAGCTGACCGAGCGTAAATGCGTTTACTTCGGGCATATTAATGGTGTAATTCATTCTGCCTGCGCGCATTAATGCGTATGCGGTAGCCTTGTTTTCTGCTTGAATAAGCTCTTCCATAGTGTGTCCGCCCAAGAAGCCTACGTCAGGAATATTTTCGCATCCCTTTGCAATAGTCATTTCAGTTGCGTAATTTTCTACGGAAATAAAGGTTATTACCTTATCGTAAGGGCCTTCGATATATAACTGAACCTGTGAGTGCTGGTCGGTTACGCCAAGGCTCTTTACGGGGGTTGTGCCTGCGTTAACCAAATTTCCGTCGTAGTCAACAGCCTTACCCAAGGATTCTGCCCAAAGCTGGCAATACCAGTCGGCAATTAATTTTAAGTTATCGGAATAAGGCATTAATACGTGAATATTTTTGCCTTGATTCATAGTGATGTAATGAAGAACTGCCAACGCAAGCGCAGGGTTTTTAGAAACCTGAGGCTTTGAGCAAAGGCTATCCATATAAGCTGCGCCGGCAAGCATACCCTTAATATCGATACCGAGAACTGCCGCAGGGAGTAAGCCTACGGGGCAAAGCTCGCTAAATCTTCCGCCAACGCCGTCGGGGAGAATATATTTTTTGAATTTACCGCCGAATTCGTTATCGATTTTAATAAGGTTGCCCTTGCTTGCGTCGGTGGTAAAAATCATATTTTCGGTTAAGTCAACGCCTGCCTTTTTAAGCTCGTTAGCAATAATTAAGTACTGAGCCATAGTTTCGGAGGTTGCGCCCGACTTGGAAATTACGTTAAAGCAGGTTTTTTCGGGTTCGATTACGTCCAACAAAGCCTGCATTCTTACGGGGTCAACGTTGTCTTCCACATAGAACTTAGGGCCCTTGCGCTTGGAAGGAGGAAGCTCGTTATAGTGCAAATGACATAAAGCGTTAAAAGCCATAAGAGGGCCTAAAGCGCTGCCGCCAATGCCTAAAACTACGAAGTATTTAAACTTCTTTCTAATATCCTTTGCAGTTGCTAAAATATCGGCAACGATTTCGTCTTGATTGTAAGGAAGCTCCGTCCAACCCATAAACAAATCGTCCCTGCCACGGTTTTCAGCAACATAATTAAACGCCTGCTCTGCCTTGCCTTTTAAAGCCTTAATTTCGGAATCTTTAATTCCCTTTTCGCCAAGGAATTTAGACATCATATTGTTATAGTCTACGCTAATGCGCATTGAGTTGCGCCATTCTCTGGTTCTGTACGCCATAATTTCCTCCGTTCTATATAAAAAAGTAAAATTTTAAACAATTTTTCACATATAACATTATATACAATTGTAAACTTTTAGTCAATAAAATGACAAAATTTTATGTTTTTTTTGCATTTTGAAAAAATCGCACATTTAAAAGCTAACAAAACGACTTATTTTTCGCTTACGGTAAGCTTTTTGCCACTATAAAAATTAAGCTATAAAAAATAGTGCGGAAAAGTGTATGCCGTAGAAATTATTGCGTAAACGCAAAGCGGTGCGCCTATTATAATTATGCCTAAGCTTATTGCGTTTATTGCCTTGGGCGTAAAAAATTTTTTTGTTGCGCCAAATAAAATTAAGCCCAAAGCGCCACCTAACGAATTTGAAATAACGTCGGAAATATCGCAAGAGCCAAAGGCGAAAATAAATTGAAACGCTTCGTATAAAACGCTTGATAAAATTATTATAATAACCTTAAAGGCAAGCGGTTTTTTTGTGAAAATAAGGCTTATAAATACGCCGAAGGGTATGTACGCTACGATATTTAAAGAGTAATCTAAAGCCTGCCCGCCTGCTAAAAGGTATTTATACGGTATAAAATTTATTGACCTAAACCCAAAAAAAAGGTCGCCGACGATAGTATTGCACTTAAATATAATTAACCACGAAAGTAAAAACAAATAGATTGCAAAAGCAAGGGTTAAAATAAGTTTGTTGGTTTTTTGCACGCTATTACTCCTACTTTTTATTTTTTGCAAAATAATAATACCACGAATTTTATAAAGGTGTCAATATTAGTTTTATTATAAATAAAAAGAAGCGTTAAATCACTTGCTTAAACGAACGTTTATATATTATAATATAGCTATGTCCAGCTTTTTAACTTGCGACCAAACCGTTGCAGAAATTAAAATTAAAGATTGGTTTTATAACGGCACGAAGCAGCTTTTCGTTTTGTCGGGCTATGCAGGCACGGGCAAAACTACGCTTTTAAAGCGCGTGGTTTTAGATAGCTTAAAGCTTGTCCCCGGCGAAAGCGCAGCCTTCGTAACCCCTACGGGCAAAGCCGCCACCGTTTTAATAAAATCGGGCGTTGAAGCTTGCACCCTGCACCGCCTTATTTATCAGTCGCATACCGAGCTCGTTGATATAGTTTTAAACGGCAAATCGGTTAAGGTGGAAAAGCTTTTATTTAAGCGCAGGGAAAGCATTGACAAAAAGATTAAGCTTATTATTTTAGACGAAGCTTCTATGGTTTCGGACGACGTGTTGTTAGACGTTATGCGATACGGCGTAAAAATACTTTTATGCGGGGATATGGCGCAATTACCGCCCGTTGACGGCGAAAATACCTTTTTGCAAAACCCCGACGCTACCCTTAAAAAAATAGTTAGGCAACAGGAAAACAACCCCATTATTACGCTTGCGCAAATGGCGCGCGAGGGCGTGCCTATACGCTATGGAAATTACGGCGACAAGGTGTTCGTATTAAACAAGTGGGATTTTGTGGGCGAAAGGCGAAAAAGGCTTATGCTTAAGGCGGGGCAAATTATTTGCGGAACGAACAAAACCAGAACGCAAATTAACGACGAAATTAGAAGCTATTTGGGCTTTGGCGATATGCCTCAAAGCGGGGAAAAGCTTATTTGCACGCAAAATAATTGGGAACAGTTTATCGACGAGGATTTTACCTTTAATATGGTAAACGGAATAATAGGCTATGCTCACGACCCGGCTTACGACGTTGCAAAGGGCATTGGCTTTATGCAGTTTAAGCCGGAATTTTTGGACGGATTTTGCCCTTCCGTTTTGCCCTTTGACACGGGGATATTTAGCGACGGAAGGTACCATTATAAGCACGGCGACTACTTTGAAAAATTTGACGAAAACGGCGAAGCAGTTGGCGCGTTTACGCTTAATAGATTTGAATTTGGCTATTGCATATCTTGCCACAAAGCGCAGGGATCGGAATTTGATACGGCAATCGTGTTTGACGAAAGCTACGCCTTTAAGGAAGATAAAAACCGCTGGCTTTACACCGCAATTACTAGGGCAAAAAATAAACTTATTATTATTAGATAAAACGCTTCAGCTTTTAAAATTTTTTACCACTTACCGCTATCCTAAACGTAGTGAAGGATCTCTTTTAACAGATATACTCCACTCGGTTGCTTTTTAACTATGGTCGGTACGGCAATAAAAGTTCCTTCGCTTCGACTACAGCTTCGCTCAAGGATGACAATTTTAAGCTTAATATTTTATAAAAACAAAAAAACGCCCTTAAGGGCGTTTTTTTAAAGAAAATATTTGCATTTTATAAAGTATATATAGCGCGTTAATTGAGCCATATATTAGGGTTAATTACTTTTTTTCGTTAATTTTCTTTTCTCTTTCTTCCAATTCTTTAGCGCGTCTTGAAAGCGCATTGGCAATAATTGAAAGATAGTAAACAATTAAACTTGAAAAAACAAAAACAAAAAATACACAAAAATAAAATCTTATTGCGTCAGCACCATTTCGTATGCCTTGGCTTTCACATATTATAACCATTATAATACAAAACAACAAGGCTAAAGCGTTAGATACAATTAATACTATTCTTTTTTTATTCATATTCATAAAATATCTCCTTTAAAAAAATTTGGCTGCAACCTTGTTATTAATATAGCGAATTTTAACCTAAAAGTCAATAGCAAAAGTTAAAAAACGCGTCCCAAAATCGTCCCAACTTGTATAAATGTATCTCACTCCGTCCCAAAAAGTAAAATGGAATATATTTTTTAATTAAACTATTGAAATTGCCACCACAATATGGTATAATTTTAACAAAAGGTGAAGCTATGAACAAAATTGACGGAAAATATTTAAAGGATTTAAGAATTAAAAACGGCTATTCTTTAAGGGAGTTTGCCGAGCTTATTTACTCTTCTAAATCTTCTTTGCAAAGGTGGGAAAATTCTTATTTGCCCGAAAACGAAGAAATTTTGGCGCGCATTGCCGAAGTTTGCGGACTTAGCGTAGAGGAAATGAGAGAGGAAAGCGAAAGGCTTTACGAAAGCAGTAAAAATATTAAAAATAGCGATAATAATTTTATTTATGATGATGACGAAGTACTTACCCGTCAAGACATTTTAGATTTAAAATTCGGTATTAAGTGGTTGCCTATTCCTATTGCGTTTTTATTTGTTTTGCTTATAATTTTAATTATCGTTTAACAACAACTTTAGTTTAACCTTTAAATAAAATAATATTAGGGCGGGGGTTGACCGATTTTGGTCAACCCCCGCCCTTTATTTTAATTTTAAAAACCCTGCTTACTGCACGGTATTTTTTTGATTACTTGGCGCAT
>SVIM01000012.1 GCA_015069485.1 Clostridiales bacterium
ACTGTTGCCTAAATTATAAGTTCTTGTTGTAGTGGTTTGTGCTACGGTATTATTAGTTCCCGCAGAAGTAGGGTTTGCCATATTTTCTGCGGCTGTGGCAGAGTTTTGCTCTGCCGAGGTTACGGAAAAAGCGCTTTTGGTAGGTTGATTTTTGTTGCTTGCTTGGTTTAAAGCAGAGTTTTTATTTAAATCAACTGCCGTTTGGCTTACTTGTTCCGTTTTAAGTTGTTCAAAAATTTTGTTAATCTTTAATGTGGTCAAATTATAAATTCTCCTTTTTTTATAAATATTTAAACGATTTGTGTAAATAAGAGGCCTCAAACATACAAACAAATGTTTACGATTTATTTATAACACAAAAAACATATGTTTAAACAAAAAACAAAAAAATAAATTTTAAAAAAAATTGTAACTTTTTGGAACGGGCAAAAATTGCAGTACTTATAATTGATTTTAACCGAAAGTAAAAGCTATAAATTTTTATACAAATTAAAATACAAAGCGCCGTGGCAAATTGCCACGGCGCTTTGTATTTTATATTATTTAAACATTATATTTTTTAATTAAGGGCGATATATATTCGAATTAAACCGGATTTTTTAAAAATAACGCGGTATATATAAAGCTTATAGGGCGGGGGAATTACAAAAATTCCCCCGCCCTATTATATTAAAAATTATAACAAATTAAAAAGCACCATGCCTGCGTTTACAATTACGCCGGCTGCGGTAGAAATTACGTATACTGCAACGAGCAACAAGACGTTACGCTTAATTTTTTTAGTGTTGCGAAGAAGCACCATAAACCCAAGCCCTGCGTTTGTGCAAAGCCCTGCTACCATACTTCCAAACGCTATTCCGCCGTTTATATACGCGCTTGTAATTAAAACGCTTGAAGCGCAATTTGGAATTAAACCGATAAGCGCGGTTATAAAGGGCTGGAAGTAAGGGCCACCTATCATTACTGAAGAAATTTTATCTTCCCCCACCGCGTCGATAATAAACCCGAAAATTAAGGTTACTATAAAAAGATAGCCGGCTACCTTAAGCGAGTGAAAAAGCGGATCGAGCAAAAATACCTTTAAATTACTTTTACCCTCGTGCTCTCTGCCACAGGAATAGGCGTGAATTTCGTGATGATGCTCTTCGGGAGCGACGAGCGCTTCGTTAGAAAATAAGAAATTAAATAGATAACCTACGCCGATTGCCAATAAAAATTTAATTGCAACCAAAGGCATTACTGCGGGGGCGGAGGTTATATCGGCAAGCAGAATTATTAACGCTTCGTCGCTTGTTGCAAGAAATACTGCAAGTAACGTGCCCGTTTTTATTAAGCCCTTTTCGTAAAGCTTTGCAGCCATTACCGAAAAACCGCATTGTGGAATTATACCCGTTGCCGTACCTACTAAAGGCGCTAACGGACCTTGCAAAAACCTTTGGTTTTTTGTAAAACTCGTTTTATTTTCTAAAAGCTCTATAACTACGTAAATTAAAAATAAAAACGGAAAAATTTTTAATGTATCTAATAGAGCGTGTTCAATTACGTGCCACATATGTACCGATTACCTTGCTTTTTGCTGTTTGTAAGCAATTTATTATATAGACAATATTTTTTTAATTTAAACGCAAAAGCCCCGCCTTTTAAGCGGGCTTTGCAAATTTATTTTTTATTTTTTTTACTTTCGGGGGCAGGCTTTGCTTTATTTTTAATATTTTCTGCCTCTGCAGGGGTTACGGGGATTATTTCCGCTTCTGCATAGCCCGTGTTTTGATAGTTTTCGTCACGCGAAAGTATAGATAAGGTTGTTTCCGCGTCGAATAAATATAATCTTTCCGCATCCACTTTTATAGCTACCTCTTCTCCCTTTTTGTTAGATTGGGTGGCTACTATTATTGAATTACCAGCAAAATCACATTCGATAAAGCCTTCTGAAACGGAAGAGATTTCGGCTTTTATTTCACCGCCCTCGCAAACGGATAAATCTTCGGGACGAATACCTACGGTTACCTTTTTATCGCTATTTTCGTACCCGTTAGCAAGGCGGGCTTCGACGCTTTTAGGAAGATTAATTTTTACGCCGTTAAAGCATACGAAAAGATTATCTTCTTCCCTAACCACGGTTGCGTTGCGAATAAAATTAATTGTGGGGCTACCGATAAAGAAGGCAACGAATTCGTTTACGGGATAGTCGTATAAATTTGCGGGAGTGTCGATTTGCTGAACGAACCCGTCCTTTAAAACTACTATTCTATCGGCGATAGACATAGCCTCTAAAACGCTGGGCGTTGCGTAGATAAAAGCACCGCCTACCCTTGCCCTTAAGCTTGCAACGGTTGCTATCATTTGCGCTTTTAAATCTTCCTCAAGCCCGGAAAAAGGATCGTCGAATAAATATGCGTCAGGCTCTCTAACCAACGCCCTACCCAAGGTTATAAGTTGCTTTTGCTCGGTTGTAACCGTTTTAACCTTACGGCTTAAAACTTCGGTTAAGCCGAACACGGAAGCCACCGCCTTAACCCTTTTATCGATTAAAATTTTGGGAGCGTTGCGCTTTGCAAGGCCAAAGGCTAAATTTTCGTAAACGGTTTGTTGCGTGTTTAAGGTGTTGTTTCTAAAAAGCATTGCAACGTTTCTGTCTTTAACTTCCACATCCGTTACCGCTTTGTTTGCAATTTTAATTTCACCTTCGGTTACTTCTTCCAGACCGGCAATAACCCTTAAAAGAGTGGATTTACCGCTTGCTTCGCCACCGCATAGCACTAATAATTCGCTATCGTTTGCCGTAAAGGTTGCGCCGTATAGCGCAAGCGTGCCCGAAGGATATTTTTTATTTACGCCGTTTAAAATTACGTTTGCCATATCGTACTCCAATGCCCAAGCATTATGGGCGCATAGTTTACCCCACTATAATACCATATTTTTAAATTTTTACCAACTGCATTAAACAATTTTTTTAAAATTTGTTGTAATTATTTTATTTTCGTGTTAAAGTTAATGTATGAACAAAACTAACTACCAACAAAAGATGCAAGAGCAGATTAAGCTTTTAAACGGCAACAAGGCAAAGCTGTTAATTCACAGCTGTTGCGCGCCCTGCTCTTCCGCCTGCCTTGAAAGGCTTTATAATTTTTTTGACGTTAGCGTTTTATTTTATAACCCTAATATTCAAACGGGGGAATACGAGAAAAGAAAGGCGGAGCAAATTCGCTTTTTAGAGCAAACGGGTTGGGCGAAATTTATTGACTGCGACCATAACGAAGAAGATTTTTACCTTAATATATGCGGACTTGAAGGCGAGCCCGAGGGCGGTAAAAGATGTGAAAGGTGCTTTGAAATTCGCCTTAAAAAGACGGCGGAGATTGCAAGGCAAATGCACTTTGATTTTTTTGCTACCACCCTTACCCTTTCGCCGTTAAAAAACGCCGACATTATTAACGCCTTGGGGGAAGATATTGCAAGGCAAGTGGGCGTAAATTGGCTTTATAGCGATTTTAAAAAGCAAAACGGATATTTAAGGAGCATTGAACTTAGTAAAATATACCAACTTTACAGGCAAAACTTTTGCGGTTGCGCCTTTTCGGAAAAAGAAAGTTTTATTAAAGGGTTGAAAAACTAAAAAAATAATGCTATAATGTAATTAAATATAGGCAAAAAAGCTGCGTAATTTTACGCAAGAGCAAAGCACCGAGTTCTTGAAGAAAATGCGCAAGGGCAAAGCACCGAGCCCTTGAAGAAAGTTAGCAAGGGCATATTGCTTAAAAAACTGTATTTTATTAAATTTTTGAGGAAATTTTATGGATATTAACCGTTATTCCCCCACTTATAAAATTAACAAAACCCACATGACCAAGTTGGCAGGCTATACCAGCGAAGAAATATTTGAAATTTTATACGCAATAAAGACGATGAAAGCCAAATTTATTGCGCACGAAGAAACTAATATTTTAAACGGCACTACCATTGCGCTTTTGTTTGCAGACACCTCGCTTAGAACGCGCTCTGCATTAGAAATCGGCACCAAACAGCTTGGCGGTGAGTGCGTGCTTTTACCTTACAGCGCCGAGGATATGCAAGCCGGCGACAACGTAAGGGACGTTTTAAACGTTATTACACGCTACGGCGTAGGCGCGATAGTAACCCGTGGAGTAAACCAAGAAAGCTTGGATGAATTTATGCAGGTTTCCTCCATCCCCATTATAAACTCCACCAACGAAAGATACGTGCCTATGCAGGTTCTTTGCGACCTTTATACCATTTGGGAAAAGAAGAAAAAGCTTGAAGGATTAAAGATGGCTTACGTTGGAAAGGGCACTAATACGGCAATATCCGGAATTATGGGAGCAATAAAATGCGGTATAGATATTTCGGTTGCTACGCCCGAAAATTACGCAATCCCTCAACAGTATATCGACAGAGCGCAACAGTACGGAAGAATTAGCGTTACCACTAACCCCATTGAAGCGGTTAAGGACGCCGATATCGTTTATACGGACGGCTACCACTATCACTCCGTAACCTCGGACGAAGAAAAGGCTGCGCTTAAGCTTTACAAGGTTACTCCTGCGCTTATGAGCTTTGCTAAAAAGGACGCTCTTTTTATGCATCCACTCCCTGCAACGAGGGGCTTGGAGGTTTCTGCCGAGGTTATCGACGGACCTAACAGCATAGTTTACGACCAAGCGGAAAACAGACTTCATACCGTAAAGGCCGTGCTTGCGTTACTCGTTAAATAATTAAAAATATTAATTGCGGTGGTTGCAAAATTGCAACCACCGCATTATTTTATTTTGCTTTATTAATTTGTATTACGACTAATTCCGGGGTGTTAAAAAGCCTTATAGGAAAGGAGGAATTGCCTAACCCGCGCGATATAATCATATCGGTTGCCCCCATACTATGCCTTCCCGAAGTGTATTTAGGAAAAATTCCTTGCCCCGGCGCGTACAGCCCGATAGAAGTAAAAGGTATGCGCCATTGTCCGCCGTGAGCGTGCCCGCACAACGCTAAATTATAGCCGAGCTGACAAAAGCATTTAAAGTATTGAGGCTCGTGCGCAAGCAAAACGGTAAAGGAATTTTTATCCGGTTTTTTTAAATTTTCTTCGCGTAGATTGCTATCGCTTACGCCGTAAAAGGTTACGCCGTCAAGGCATACGGCTTTATCGTCTAAAACGGTTGCGCCAAGCGATTGAAGGCTTTTTTTAAAGGCCTCGTAGCCGAGGTATCTTAATTCGTGGTTGCCGCACACGAATAATACGGGGGCGATTTTTACGCACTCCTTTATAAGGGACTTTGCCACGCTTACGCCACGCGGATTGTAATTGTGTATTATATCGCCCGTAATGCAAATATGCGTTGGGCTTTGTTTTTTTATATTATTTATTAAATAGCTATTGTCTTTTAAAAAGCACTTTCCGTGAAGGTCGGAAATATGCGCTATTTTAACGCCCTTTTCGCTTATTTTATCGCTTAATATTTGATACTTGCTAACCTTAATTTTGTTGTTTGAATAAAGTAAAAATAATATTACGGCTACTGCAAAAAGCGCAATAACCAAGTAATAGTACCACTCCATTTACACCCTCGCTACAATTCTAAAAATAGGCAAGCCCATATCCGTAAACCTTTGCTCGTGCTCGGTTACAACGTTGCCGTCAAAGGGGTTGTTTTTTAAGTCACGGCAGGTAGAAATTATTTTATAATTTTCTTCACCGTAGCTTTCAACCGAAAAATTATAAAAATCTTCGTTGTCGGTTTTTTGCCAAATTTCTCCGTTTGCCGTTAAAATATTGCGGTAAATTTGCAAAAATTTAGGGTGCGTTAAGCGTTGCTTTGCATACCCCATTTTAGGCAAGGGGTTGGAAAAGTTTAAATAAATTCTTTCAACCGAACCGTTGGGAAAGTATTTTTGCAAAACCTCGGCAGAGGCGTTTAAAAAGTAAACGTTATTTAAAGGCTCTTTTAAAAGCTTTTCGCAGCCGTCGATAATTACGTTGGTAATTTTTTCTAAGGCGATAAAATTTACGGAAGGGTGAAGCCTTGCCATTTCTAAAACGAATTTGCCTTTACCGCAACCGATTTCTAAATGGACGGGATTATCGTTGCCAAAAATTTTATTAAATTGTAAATACTCCTTTTTTTGCACCGAGCTAAGCATATTTTTATCGCTAAGGTCGGCAACGGTTACAACCTTACTGCAAGCTGAAATTCTTTCTTCAAGGTGTGGTTTTTTGTGCATTCTCATAAAAATTCTCCCTGTTTGCAAAAACGCCGTAATTTACTTAAAAAGTTTAGCACAAAACTTTTTAAAAGGCAATAAAAGCGCGTGCCAAAAAATTACGTTTTTATTTTAACTTTATTTTTAACTTTTTTGTTTAAAAGCTAAAATTTTGCTTTATATATTATTCGTCGGGTGAAAAAAATATTATACGGGAATAAACCGCATTGCGGTAAAAAATTCTAAAAATAGCGTCGGGTAGCCCTTTGCGGAAGCTATTTCCAAAAAGGAGAATTTATGTATTTTTACGAATTAATTTCTGCATTTTCCCTTTACGGCGAAGAAGTAATTTTGTTTGCTTTTTTAACCACCGTAGCAATTCAAATCGCAAAAAACAACCTGCTTAAAAGCGTTAATAAAAGGTTATTAACCTTTATGCCTTTTTTAATTGGCACGGTAATATATGCCGTTTATTTATATTTTTCGTTTGGCATTGAGTACCTTTTAAAAAACGCAACAGCCGTTTTCGAGCACGGCATTGCAGTTGGAACGCTTTCGACCTTTATGTATATTATATACGAGCAGTTTATAAGAAAAACCTGCCCCACCCTTTCAATTAGCGAAAGCTTGGCGCTATCGTATATATCCACCTACGTAAAGGAAGAATTGCGCGAAGATGTTGCAAAAAAAATTTGCGAAGTAGTTAACAGCACGACTGAAAGCGAAGGGGTTTTATTAATTAAGGATTTAATTTTACAAAACGCCCAAACGGAAATTTTAGACGACGAATTAATTGCGCTTTGCTCGCTTATTTATAAGTCGCTAATATCTCTTTCGCCCATAAAAAATTCCGTAAAGTAGCTTGCGGAAAAAATTTTAAAGATAGGGGCGCTCGGCAATTTTTGCCGAGCGCCCCTGCCTTTTTCTTTACCCCATATAAAACCTTTTACTTATTTACCTTGCGCTTTTTATTGCGATTTCGTAGCCGACCAACATTTTTTGTATTAAATCGCTTTCGTATTCTTTAAAGCGCGAATTGTTATACTTATATAAATTTTGCTTTGCTCCGACCAAGTCGCAATTATTTTGCTTACAAAAGTCGGTAAGGGCTGTAAGCGCCGATTTAACCGCCCCTTGCGTTGCGTCTAAAACCGTTTGTGGCATATTGTCGCTTTGTGCAAGCTTTTTTGCCGTGGCTTTTTCCGTTACGTCCTGCACCCTTGCCTTTGCCTTAAAGCTGTAGGAAAACACGGGTATATTATTTTCGAATTTAAGCCCCGTTCCGCTTTGCGTATTTCTAAGCCCCACCGCATAGCTTTTACCGTCCGCATCCACCGAAACTATTGCAAGCCTTACCTTGTTTTTTATTAAATTTAGCGCAAACGCCTGCTCCTCCGATAAAATCCCTACGAAATTTCCGTCATTGAACACCGCAGTTTTACGGCAAGTAAATTCCGTCGTTCCGCCTGATTTTTGCGAAGAGCCCTGCGAGCCTTGCGAAGAGCCACCACCACCAGCCCCTTGTGATGATTTTTCACCGCCACCGCCCTCGGTGCTTGACTTACCTTCTTGCGAGCCGCCCGAGCTTCCCGAGCCACTTGACTTACCTTCTTGCGAACCGCCCGAGCTTCCCGAGCCACCCGACTTACCCTCTTGCGAGCCACCCGAACCGCCTACGCCACCTGCGTTACCGCCCGAATTTTGCGCCCCTTGACCGCCTTGTCCGCCACTTTCGTCGGCTATTTTTTTACCGTCCTGCTCTACGCCCTTAACCGACCCTTGCATTTCCGTTTCGATATAGGGAATATAGCACGCCTTGGACGGAGATTGACTATCTTGCGCGAGCTCCTTTAAGTTTACCGTAGAAACGTTTGCCGATTTTTTAAGCTCGTCGGAAAGTATGCGTTGAAGGGATAAGGTCGTCATCGTAGCCATTGGCGTAGGCATAGAAAGTAGCTCCTGCGCCTTACCCTTGCACATAGTTACAAGGGCGGTTAGCTGAGCGTATTCGTTACGGTAAAAATAATCTAACGTTTCGAAAACGTTTTTGCTTTTACACGATTCCCCTAATAGTATTAGCCTACAATGCAATAATTTTGGGTAAAATCCCGTTTTAGAATTTATTTCGTTTAACGCTTCCGCAACGGTTACGCCCTTGCCCGAAACTTCGGTATAAGAAGTGTTTTCGCCGTTTTCAGAAGGCTGGGGAACGGCAATTTGCGCCGTTACTAAAAAGCTGTTATCTTCTTCGATATCAATGCCAACCGCCATTACGATAGAGGTTTTATGGATATCTACAAGACCGAAATCGTTTGTAAAAAAAAGGTAGCTAGCCAAGGCAAAAACGAGCGTATAGCAAATTAAGGGTAGCTTTTTTAGCGCCGATTTAAGCTTTTGCATTTTTACCTTCCCCCTTTTTTAAAAGTAGCGACGATATAGGAATTGCGTTTGCAAAAATTATAAAGGCAATTACGCCCCATCCGCCGACGAAATTTTGTAGCACGGTAAACCTATGGTCGAACACCACGGTTAGAATTATTAAAACTGCGTTGATAGCCACCGATATTATTGCGCCGTTAGAAAATCCTATCGCCTTTTCTACGCAATACCTACACGCTTGCACCTTTAATACGAGAGAAAATAACATAACGATTTCCAAGGCGTAAAGGGCGATATAGTCCACCCTGCCCACGTTGTTTACCGCCGAAAAAAAAGTAGAAATTTTGCTTATTACGAAAAAGATATTAGACGAAAGGTCGGCATATATGCCGTAGAAAATAACGCAAACGAGCAACACTATTAAACCGCCCACGCCGTAGGATACGGTAATTTTTAAGGCGTCGCCCTTTTTGTATTTAAAGTGCCCCATAAATAGCAATATATACGCCGCTTCCGAAAACCGCGTAGCCCCCGTAAGCGCGCCCTGCAAAACCGTTTGAGGCGAATTTGAAAATACGGGCAAAAGGTTGGAAAAATCTACCTCGTCAAACGACATTACGATAATCGTTCCAACGGAAATTATAAATAAAATAAAGCAAAGATCTGCCGCCCTTGCCGCAGAATTTAACCCCTTTGCGCCCGCGTAAACGGAAAATATAAAAAATGGCAAAAAGGGAATTAACGAAGGTATCGTATCGTAAAAAATGTCTTGCACGTAAAGCTTATGCTCGCCAAGCGGTAAAATTGAAGCGAACAAAAAATACAGGGCAAAAAGCCCCATTATAATTTTTGCGGGAATTTTGCCAAACGCGTTTTGTAGGCGAGTATAAAGCGTTAAGTCGCTTTTAGAGCAGGCGTAGGCAGCCGCCCACACCGCAACGCCGTGAATTAAAAAGTCGATTAATGCGGCAATCCATAAATCGTTATTTGTATAAAAGCTTAAATTAGTAGGGTACAACAACACCTTACCGCACACGTTAAAGGCAATTAAAATAAAGCAAATTTGCCTTACACTTATTCTGTTATCCGCTTTAGAATTTAGCGTTTTACTTTCCATCTTTTTCTCCTTTCGCGTTGCGTTTTAGCCTTGTTTTGTTGGGGGTATTTAGTGAATTGGGGCGGGAATATAGCGAAAATAACCCCATTTTTACCGTTGAGTCCTTAAGGTCGGAAAGATTTAGCGGAGCGCACGGTGAAAGAAGCGGAGTGCCGTACGACTGCTCGCTTATTAAATAGCAAATAATATAGGTTAGTGCAAGCACTATACCAAAAGTACCAAAGCTACCTGCAACTATTAAAAATAGCCATCTTAAAGTCGTAGTAGTTTCGATAAGCTCGGGCACGGTGTAAAGACAAATTGCCGAAAAGGCTATAATTATTATTGCGGGGGTGGAAATTATTCCCGCCTTTACGGCAGTATCGCCTAAAACTAACGCACCTACGATAGAAAGCGCCAACCCCACGTATTTTGGCATACGGATACTTGCTTCGTTTAAAACCTCTAAAACGAATAGGGTTAAAAACATTTCTATACTTGGCGATAGGGGAATACCCGATACTGAGCTGGAAATTTTTAGCAATAATTTTAACGGAATTAATTGCATTTTAAAAAGCTGGGCAGAGATGTAAAAGGCAGGCAATAAAAGCCCCACCAAAACGGAAATTAAACGCAATATCCTAACGATAGTTGCCCTATACGGCGCGACGTAATAATCTTCTGCCGACTGAAAATCTTCTGCAATCATATACGGCGCGGTAAGCACCATCGGCGAGCCGTCCACCACTATTGCCACCCTTCCTTCGCTAATTTTAGCGCACACGATATCGGGCTTTTCAGATGAAGCGCAACGCTTAAAAAGCGAGTGTGGCTTTTTAGAAATAAGCTCGGCTATATATGATGAATCGGGGATATTATCTATTATATGCTCGTTTAGCTTTTGCTCTATTTTTTCGGGCACGTCCTTTTTACAAACGCCTTCGATATAGCAAATGGCAACGTTGGTCTGCGAATTTTTACCCACCTTTAAAAGCTTAACCTGCAAATTCGGCGTTTTAATTCTTTTTCTAATAAGCCCTAAATTAGTTTTAAATTCTTCTACGAAGCCCTCCCTTGGGCCACGAACAACTATTTGCGTAGGCGGTTCCATAACCGACCTTGTAGGCGGTTTTTTTAATCCTATTATTAAAAATTTTTCTTCGCCGTCAATAAACAGTACGGCGTTACCTTCTAAAATTTCATCTACCGCCGAATTTATATCGTCCCCTTCCTTTAATTCCGGAAGAGCCAAATAAAGCTTGACCTTTAAAACCTCGTCTTCCTTTTTTGCGATACGGAGAGGCTTTACGACCAAATCACCAAGTAAAGCCTTATCGCAAATGCCGTCGGCGTAAATTGCCGTAAATTTTTTACCGCCGTCGGATATAAAATCGAAGGTTAAAATATCCTGCGAGGTTAATATTTGTTTAACCTCTTTAACGCTTGCCTGTAGGTTTTTCATACAATAAATATTTGCAAAAATTTTATAAAAATACTACTGCCTGGCGCACTTGACGAAGTTTTATAAAAATGATAAAATACAATTGTGCCACAAAACCGCATTTTGCGCTTTAAGGCTTGCTTGGCTTTATACCACTAATTAAAAAGGCTTATTATGAAATTTGATTACGATTCAACCTACTTTAACCCCAAAGACGTTTTAGAGTGCGGGCAAATTTTTAGGTTTACCCCCTATAAAAGGGGCTATAAACTATTTTCTAAGGATTTGGCGTGCTATATTTATTTGGACGGCGCAAAAACGGTTGTAGAAAGTGAAAATAGCGATTATTTTTATAATTTTTTTGATTTGGAGCGGGACTATGCCTCGATTATTAAAAGAGCAAAGGCATTTAACCTACCCGTCGTAAACCGCGCGTGCGAGGCGGCGAAGGGGTTAAGGCTGTTAAATCAAGACGCCGAGGAAATGATTTTTTCCTTTATAATTTCGCAAAATAATAATATTCCCAGAATAAAATCCATAATAGAAAAAATATGCAACAAGTTTGGCAACGAGCGCGAATTTTTAGGAGAAAAGTATTATACCTTTCCTACCGCACAAGCGTTAGAGAGCGCAAGCGTTGAAGATTTTAAACGGATGGGCGCAGGGTATAGATGCGTTTATTTAAGGGATACTGCCGTAGCAATTGCAAAAAACGGAATAGAACACCTTAAAAATTTAGGCACAGACGAGCTTAAAAAGGAGCTATTGAAATTTAACGGAATAGGCCCGAAGGTTGCCGACTGCATATCGCTTTTTGGCTTTGGCAAAAGGCAAAGCTTCCCCGTAGATACTTGGATAGAAAAGCTTTATAAGCAAGACTTTGGCGGAACGCTTACCGACAGAAATAAAATTAATTTATTTTTTACCGACAAATTTAAAGAGGATTCGGGGTATATTCAGCAGTATCTTTTTTACGCAAAACGGGAAAACTTATAAGTATGCCCGATTATTTTTCACACTCTGCGGTTGCAACGCAGGCCTATAACAACTTAAATGAAAGCTTAAAGCAAAAGATAATATCGCCCACCTTGTTCCTTTTAGGGGCGCAGGGAGGCGATATTTTTTACACTTGCAATATGGGGCTTAAGTGCGGAAATTTAGGCAAAATTTTGCACAAGCAAAGCCCTGCCCGTATTTTTAAAATTTTAGCCGGCAAAAACAAAAGCTACGCTGCCGGGTTTGCCACCCACTATGCGTTAGATAGCACCTTTCACCCCATAATATACGCGTTTGAACGGGGAAAAATTGCACCGCTTGCCCACTTTAATTTTGAAGCGGATTTGGGGCTTTATATATGCTCAAGGCTAAACTATACCCGTAAAATTTTGCAAAAGGACGCCGTTTTGGGCTGTGCCTACGCCGTTTACGATAGCGTTAAGGACATATGCGACGGAATAACGGCAACGGGCGTTGAAAAATGCCTTAAAAAGCATTGTAATTCTATTGCCCTTTTATATAAAATGCGTAGGGCGTGTTATAGGTACGACTTGGATTATAAAAAATTTGCGCCCGTATTAAATAGGGCAATTTCGCTTGCAGAAAAGGCGATAGAGTGCGTGCTGTGTGAAAATATTGACGAAAGAATTTTTAATAAGGACTTTTTAAATAAAAGCTTGAATATAAACGATTATTATTAATTTTTTGCCCACCCTTGCAACGAAAAACGCCTTGCTTTTAGTTTAAAATGCAAGGCGTTTTTATTTAATATGTTATATTAATTAAGGCATATATGCGCACTAATTCAATTTTCTTCGCTTGATAGAACCCTATCGTAAACGCTTGCCGTTTGTAGCTTTGCAATTAACTCCTCCTCGCTAATCTCTTCCAAAAAGTCGTTAAAATAGATTTGAAGCACTAAATATTTGGCGCTATCTAAATGCGTTAACGCATGCCTAAATGTTATATCTTGGTTGCACTTTATATATTTAACCTCTACCCCTCGCCGTAATTTTTTTTGAGAAACGAACTTGATTTTGCAGGCAGGCTGTTGCTTTTCAAAGGCGGAGGCAATTAAAAATACCGCCAAAATTAGTAGCGAAGGATTTTGTACCGCAAAAATAAAGAGGCAAATAAACGATAGCGCAAGCGCGACGCCCGTGCCCTTTAACACCCATTTTGCCACCCTTTCGCCCGCAATTTTTTTTACGGCAACCTGCAAAATTCTGCCACCGTCCAAGGGGTAAGCGGGGAATAAATTTAATAAAAGCATTGCCAAATTTGCGTTAAAGGCGACGTCAGTATAGGCGTACGCTTCGGGGAAAAACCACCAAAGCCCCGCAAAGCCCACGCAAAGCGCAAGGTTAATAAACGGCCCGGAAAGGGCTAACAGCACCTCGTCTTTTGCGCTTATGCCTTCGATATCGCAAACGGCGGCGGCACCGTATGGCATAAGCTTAACGTTTTTGCAGTTATACCCTATTTTTTCGGCGTAAAAAATATGACCGCACTCGTGTAGAAGTGCGGTTAAAGTACATATTATAAACGGAGCAAGCTCCCCTACAATTATGCTGAATACGCCAACCAGAAAAAATAGCGGATGTATTTTTACTTTTATGAATTCCAAACGGGCACCGTACCGCTTAACGAATAATTATTTAATAGCAAGCCTTCGTTATACATAGAAACGGTAACTTGATTTTCGCCGTTAGTGTAAGCTATTGGAACACCGCTTTTTACGCTGTCGCCCACCGAATAATAGACGGTATCAACGCCCGTAACCACGCTTGAAAAAAGTGAGGTATGAGCAATTTCAACGGTATATATGCCCGATTCATTTTGATAAACGGCAGAAACGGTGCCTTGGCAAACGGGGTAAACGGCACAGCTGTCGGTAAAGGTTATAACACCGCTTTCCGACACGGTAACCTCGGCGTCGGAAAGGTCTGAAACGACGGGGAAAAGGTCGAATTCAGAATAAGCCGATTCCGTTTGCTCTACCTCTGAAAAATAGTTTATAAAGGTATTAATAGCCGTGTTGGGTACTAACATATTAGTTGCAAAAATACCTAACGCCAAGGCGCACGCAGCGGCCGTTTCGGCAATTAAAATTATATCTCTTTTGCCCTTTACCTCGCTCGCTTCGTAAAAGTCTGATTTACTCGTTAAATCCTCGGGGTAAACGTAATCGTCCATCCTTCCGTTTACGCTATCCATTGCTTTAGCCTTTAAATCCTCTTCCCTATCTTCTTTTTTTCTTGAAAAAATACTCTTCTTTTTTACTACCTTTACGGTGTTTACGGGGATTTCTAACATTTCCGCATAATCTAATTCATCATTCATAAATCGCCTCCAAATCGCTTTGTATAAAATATATATGCTTTGGACAAGCAGTTTATGCTTTTAAATACAAAAAGTTTAAAAAAGTGAAAATTAGAATAAATGCGCCGAACGCAATTTTTGCGTTCGGCGCTTAAGCTTTTATAGCGAATTTTTTACTTTATATATTTGGAAAGGGCTTTTGCAAGGCTTGCAAATTGAACGGGAGATAAGGTTTCCCCCCTCGCCTTTTCGTCGATTAAGCACTCGTTTAAAACGCCCTTTGCTTGCTCGCGCGAAAGCTTGAAGGCGTTAACCAAATTATTTTCTAAGGTCTTTCTTCTCGATAAAAACGCGGCGTGAACGCTTTTTTTATAAAGCTCGCAATCCTCCACATCAACGCCACCCTGCGTTAAATTAATTTGCACCACGGCGCTATCCACGTTGGGCACGGGGTAGAACATTTTACGGGGAACGGACTTTATAATTTTACCCTTACCGCGAAGGGCAATAACTGCGGTAATTGCGCCATAGTCGGGGGTGTTTGGCTCTGCACATAGGCGTTTTGCCACTTCTTCCTGCACCATAACCGAAAGGGAAACGCAACGCTTGCTATGCTCTATAAACTGCATTATAAGGGGCGTTGTTATATAGTAAGGCAGGTTTGCAACGACGGCGTAGTCTTCACCTAATTCTTCTTCAAACAGGTCCATCCTAACCTTTGTAAAGTCCTTAAAAACGACTTCGGCGTTATCTACGCCCGCCAAGGTTTTTTCTAAAACGGGCTTAAGCTTCGTGTCTATTTCAAAGGCGATAACTCTTTTAGCCCTTTCGGCAATAGCCCTTGTTAAAGTGCCTGCGCCACAGCCTATTTCCACCACCGTTAAGCTTTTATTTACGCCGGATTTTTCCACGATATCGGCAAGCAAATTTTTATCGGTTATAAAGTTTTGACCAAACTGCTTTTTAAAGGCAAAGCCCGTTTGTTTTAAAACCTCGCTAACTTTTTCTTCCATAATATACCTACGAAATTTTTGTATATTAATATTATAGCAACAAATAATAATTTTGTAAACGCATTTAGGCCAAGTATTGCGCAACTAAAAATTTTGCGCATACTGCTTAATCGTTTGCAACTTAAGATGAAAAAAGCCCGAGCGTTTTATAAACGCTCGGGCTTTCGACTTTATTACACTATTATTAAACTATAGAAGGGGGAAATAAACCTTTTAAATCATCAACTGTATTTGCTTTATTCCAAGTTTCCATCCCCTGCTTCCACACTAAACTATCGGGTAAAAGTTCACCCATAGAAGCCATTTCGGCTAATTTTGTCAAATCGAACGGACCAATAGGTTTTCCGTTTTTTGCAACGAAATAATTTACGGTAGGAATAGGGGGCGGAGTTGCGATTGTGCCACTTCCAGAAATTGCACCGTTCATAGTTGAAGCTATATTTTGTCCTACAACACCGCCAACCGCGATGCTAGCCATCATAGCCGCAGGGTTAAAGCCCATACCACCACCGCCTAAATCTACACCGCCTGCATTATTAGCCCCCATTTGACCGAGCGCTTCCGCGCCAGCGACGCCAACCTCTGCCTGTTTTTCTATTTGATATGCGCCAATGTTAGCCGTTTCGGTAGCCTTATGTTGTGCATACTGCCCTTCTTCGCGCTGAATTCGCAAGCTTTCAGCGTAATGTTCAATATTTGCAGCCGTTTGCCCATGAATTGTAGCCATAGCTATATCCTTAGTTATTGCCATTAGCTCTCTATAACCTTCGCTTGACGTATCGATATCAATAACGCCAATGTCTATACCTGAAGCAACAACGCCAAAATCTTCCTTTAATCTTTGCTTTAAATTACGCTCAACTTCGTCGTTTATCATTTCGGTTTTTGATGCAAGTTGGACTACGGGCACGCTATAAGTTAAAGAAGCACTTGCAACTGCATTTTTAACATAACGGCTAACTGCATCGCGTATTTGCTCACTAAACACTTCTAAATTAAAGTTTGTAAGTCTATGTAATTTAATAAAATTTTTATAATCGTCTATTTTAAAGGTTATTGAGCCACGAACTGCAATAGGTACGGTAAAATCAGGATGGCGATAATCGCTAACGTCAAAATAAGGAACAGCAAAACGGGTTTGAATTACGTTTGCAAGATTTATAAAATAAACTTCTGCTTGAAATGGCGTATCCCCACCTAAAAAAGCACCAAGAATACTTGATAAAATGGGCAAGTTTGCCGTTTTTAATTTTGCATCAAAAGGTCCTTCAACAAAATCTTGCATTGTTCCGTCCTTTTGTTTATAAACAAATACCGCAACCTCGCCTTCTTTAACCCGCAACGAAGACCCACGACGTATAGCGTATTCTCGCTTATTTTCGCCAGGCTGAGTGCCGTCGGGGTGCCACTTCCAAATTAAATACGACGGCTCGTCACACCTAATAATATCAGCTATTAAACCTACTTTTTTATTATTCTTAAAAAGTCCCATAACCTCTCCTAATTATTTATAATATTCTATAACAACTTCATCATTGTAACGGAAAATGTCGCCTGCTTCGAAATCAGTAATTCCATTTATTGAAATGCTTTTAACTTCACCGTCCGCAATAAAAATATTACCAGTAGTTTCTATAAGTTCAATGTTATAAAATCCTAAATCCCAAAAATAATCTTCAGCCTCATCATTATTCATTTTTAACGCCAAAAAATCATTTGCACTTATATCAACCGTTATAGGAGCATACAACGTGATATCTAACTCTAAACCATAATAATAAATATATAGATAATAACCATCAGCGTTGTAAGCTTCATACTTATAGTCTGTCTTTACTGCCTCAATACTGAATCCAGTATTTCTACATTCTTGAACATAATTTTCAAACCCAATATTATCAACTTGATACAAATCAAAATCGAATCTCGAATTTGAATCATAGTTGATTTTACCATAGATAATTTCAGGTTCAGGCAAATAAGAACTTATGCCACTTGCGGGCCAAATATAAGTTTGATTATTTCTTTCTTCTTCCTCTCTTTGCTCTCGCTGTCTATCAACACAGCTAGCAATTAACACAATACTAAGTATTAGTATTATAATTAAAATAGGAACGACTGTGCTTATTAGTGCTATTCTTATATTTTTCTTTTTTTTCTGCACTATTTTATCATTATATAAACGCTGAATATCTGCTAAATCTTGGCTTTCTTTAAAACATATTTTGGCTTTTTCATAAAGTTGTATAAATTTACTTTTCCACGCTTCCCTAATTCTTTCTTCAAAAGCACTATTTGCAGAATCACTATGCATTTCCATATTAGCGGAAGCATAAATCATAAATTCTAAAATATCTTCTTTAGTGTTTGGCACAGGATAATTTAATATCAAGTTGATTTTACGATCTTCTTTTGGTTCTAGTTTTTTACCTAAAGTATTAAACTTATCCTTAATAACTTTTAAAAAACTTTTATTATCGCTTTCAATATCTATTTCTTCTAATTTTGTAATGAATTTTTTTAATTCACTAGATACCTTAGCGTCACGTAATTCATACCCACAACTGCACTTAGATTGAAATGCCTTCATAAGCTTTCCACAATGTGGACATTTATGAACTTTACCTTCAAAAATCATTTCCCTTGTTGTTAACTCATCAGAATTTTTGCAACTAGGACAAATTCCGTTAACAAGTTTATTCCCACACTCACTACAAAATTTCATAAAATTATCTCCAAAGGAATGGTTTAAGTAATTTTACCATATTTGACTTAATTTGTCAATATTTTACATAAAAAAAATAAAGGCTTACGGGGAGGTAAGCCTTGGGGGAAATTTAATTTAATTTTTTAAAAAATTGGTGGGCGTTTTGCCAAATACAGGACGCCATTTCTTGGGGAGAAACCCCCTTTAATTGCGCCATATTTTCCGTTATTTCGGGGATAGATAGGGGTGTATTGGGGAATACGCCACACTTTGAGGACGGGGGAAGATAGGGGCTATCCGTTTCGGAAAGAAGCCTAAATGAAGAAATTGCCATTATTGATTTTTTGGCGCGCTTGCTGTTTTTGTAGGTTGACATACCGCCAAAGGAAAAATATAAGCCAAGCTTTTCAAATTCCCTTGCCATTTCGGGCGAGTGCGAATAACAATGAAGCATTGCGCCGTATTCAAGCTTTTGCTTGTTTTGCTTTAAGATATTTAGCATATCCTCTGCGCAGTCACGGCTGTGAATTTGCACGGGCATTTTTAATGAATTAGCAAGCTCGATTTGGGCGCCGAAAAGATATTTTTGCAACGCTTCGTCCGTGTCGGGATAGTGATAATCTAACCCGATTTCGCCTATCGCCACGCATTTTTTATGCTTTGCAAGCTCCTCTATTTTATACAAATCGCCGTCTTTATACTTTTTAACCTCCGTGGGCTGAAAGCCTGCGGTAAAGTAAACTCCGTCGTATTTTTCCGCAAGAGATTTTCCGTATTCAGAGGAAGGCAAATCGTATCCAACGGTTATAATTTTTGCAATTTGCCCCCCGAATATGCTTGAAATAAGGGCGTTTACATCACCGTAGTCCCTTTCGTTTATATGGCAATGAACGTCGATATACGTCATGACAAAACACTTCCGTCGGGGATATCTTTTTCGGGGGAGACGATAGATAAAGTACCGTCGGGCGCTTCAGCGCAAACTATCATACCTTCGCTTTTAATGCCCTTCATTTCTCTGGGGGGAAGGTTGGTTACGACGATTACCTTTTTACCTACCATTTCTTCTGCGGTATAGTGCTTTGCAATTCCGCTTAAAATGGAAAGCGTTTTGTTGCCTACCTTTACCGTTTCGTGTAAAAGCTTACTTTTTTTAACTGCCTCGCACGCAATAACCGTGCCTACCTGCATTTTTACCTTTGCAAAGTCGTCAATAGAAATTTCGGGTACTTTTTCTTCTTCTACGGCGGGCGTTGCTTCGGCAAGCTGTTTTGCAACTATTTCGTCAATTTTAGGTTGAATATCTGCCATTTTAACTCTTTCAAAAAGCGTTTTAGGCGCGTTAGTTACGGCATATTCCGCTTCCAATGCAAATTTATTAAGGCTTTCAAATTCACGCTTTTGCGCGCCTAATTCCGCCAAAATTTCTTCTGCGGTGGCAGGCATAAAGGGATATAAAAGATTTGCGCCGATATTAATCGCCTCTAAAAGGTTATATAAAACGGTGGAAAGGCGGGGCTTACTTTCTTCGCTCTTTGCCAAAATCCAAGGGGTGGTTTCGTCGATATATTTATTTGCTCTTCTAAATAAGGTCCACAATAAATCGAGAGCGTCGGCAACCTTATATTCTTCCATTTTTGCGCTAACCTTGTCGCGAATAGAAGTAACCGTTACAATAAATTCTTCGTCCACTTCGCCAACGACGCCCGTATTTTTAGCAACGCCACCAAAGTATTGGTTCGTCATAGAAAGCGTACGCTTTACTAAATTGCCCAAGGTGTTGGCTAAATCGGAATTGTTGCGTTCTGCCATAAGCTCCCAGGTGATAGTGCCGTCGTTTTCAAAGGGCATTTCGTGAAGGGTGAAATAGCGCACGCAGTCAACGCCGAAAACTGATGCTAAATCGTCGGCGTATAAAACGTTGCCTTTAGATTTTGACATCTTGTCGCCCCCCTGCATAAGCCAAGGATGGCCGAACACGGTTTGAGGCAAAGGCTCGCCCATTGCCATAAGGAATATGGGCCAGTAAACGGTGTGGAAGCGAATTATATCCTTGCCGATAATATGCACGTTTGCAGGCCATAATTTTTTGTATTGCTCGGTGGGATTTTCGGTATCGTAGCCTATACCCGTGATGTAATTCGTTAATGCGTCAAGCCAAACGTAAACGACGTGACGGCTATCGAAATCTACGGGAACGCCCCACTTAAAGGTGGTACGGGAAACGCATAAATCCTGCAATTTACATTTAAGCTCGCCCTTATCAATCGCAGATAAAAGCTCTTCGTCAGACTTTCCTATAAATTCGTCCGCAAGCAAAAAGTTATTCATCATTTCGTTTTTGCGGGACACGGGCGTGATGAATTTGGGGTGGGTTACTATATGCTTTACAAGTCTTTCGGCATACTTGCCCATTTTGAAGAAATACGCTTCCTCTTCCGCAGGCTTAACTTCCCTGCCACAGTCGGGACATTTACCGTCGACAAGCTGGCTTTCCGTCCAAAAGCTTTCGCAAGGGGTGCAATATAAGCCTTGATACGAGCCCTTGTAAATATCGCCCTGTTCGTAGAATTTTTTAAATAATTTTTGCACCTGAAGCTCGTGGTCGGCGTCGGTGGTTCTTATAAACTTATCGTAGGAGGTATTCATTAAATCCCAAATGCGCTTAATATCACCAGCCACCTCGTCAACGAACTGCTTGGGAGTTACGCCCTTTGCAGCGGCTTTATCTTCCACCTTTTGACCGTGCTCGTCGGTGCCCGTTTGAAAGAAAACCTCGTAGCCCTGCATACGCTTAAAGCGCGCGATAGAATCGGATAAAATAATTTCGTAAGTGTTGCCGATATGAGGCTTGCCCGAAGTATATGCTATTGCAGTAGTTAAATAAAATTTTTCTGCCATGAGTTTTCTCCTAATTTTTAAATCAAATAAAATATACCATATTTTATTAAAAAAGTAAAATAAAAAGCGATATATAAAAGGCTTTTAGCCGTAGTTAAGCATATTTTTTAATGCGAGTTTGCACGCCGTTTTAACATATAAGCCTATAAATAAGCATAAATTTATTTTATGAACGGTATTTTTACGGTGATTTTAATTATTTCGGCAATAGCGCTATGTATAATATCGCCAAACGGCTTTTTGACGGCTATGATAGACGGCGCAAAGGGCGCGTTAAATTGCGCGGTGACCTTGTTTTGTATTTACGCCGTATGGATGGGTATTTCTAAAATTGCAGAGGACGCTGGGCTTTGCCAAAAGATTAGCAGGCGGTTTACGCCCTTTATTAAAAAATTTTTTGCAACTAAAAGCACGGGCGCGGCAAAGGATATTTCAATGAATATTACCTGCAACCTTTTGGGGCTTGGCGGTGCGGCAACGCCGTTTGCCGTTAGCGCAATACAAAAGCTTGATAGCGAAAATAACGACTTTGCAAAAAAATTATTATTCGTTTTAAACGCAACCTCGGTGCAAATTTTTCCTGCAACGGTTATTGCGTTAAGGGCTTCGCTAAACAGCCAAAGCCCTGCCGATATTTTTATTCCAAGCCTTATTGCAACTGCCGTTTGCACGGTTAGCGCAGTTGCCTTATTTTTGCTTTTTAACAAAATTGGAGCGGGAATATGGCGAAAGTAATACCTGTTTTAATAATTTTTATAATTACTTTTGCCGTTTTTAAAAGGATTAACATCTACAAAAGCTTTACCGCAGGGGTGGGCGAGGCAAGGGATTTTATTTTATCGCTTATACCCACCCTTTGCGCCGTTTTTATGATGTGCGAGCTTATGGAAAGTAGCGGAATAACTGCGTTTTTAACTAAAGCCCTTTCGCCAACGCTTTCCTTTTTGGGCATACCTAAAGAGCTTGCAAGGCTTATTTTAATTAAACCGTTTTCCGGAAGTGGCTCGCTTACCTTTTTAACGGATATTATAAATACCTACGGCGCCGACCATTATATTTCACGGTGCGCGTGCGTTTTGTACGGCTCTTCCGAAACGGTATTTTACATTTCGGCAGTATATTTTGCAAAGGTTAAGGTTAAGGGCATTGCCCTACCCGTGATTATAGTGTTGTTTTGCTTTTTACTTTCTGCTATAATTGCGTGTATGATTTGCAAGGTTTTATAATTCCGTTTGCAGTTTTGTGTATAAAACGCTGTATTTTTGCATAAATGATTGCATTTATTAAAAATTAATTGTTTTGGTGTGTGTTTTTTACATAATTTGTTGTGCGTTTTAAAAAAATATATTATAAAAAATTTTTATTTTATTTTATTTACTTTTTTCGCTAAAAAATTTATAATATAAGCGTAAACGATAGATAAATCGTTTACCCCTAAATCACTCATCATTTTCCCCCTTATCATATTGAGATGGCGCAAACTCCGGTTTGCGTCATTTCATTTTGACACGGCGCGTATGCGCCGTATCATTAATTTAGCGAAAATTATCACGGCGCGTATGCGCCGTATCATTAATTTAGCGAAAATTATCACGGCGCGCATGCGCCGTATCATTAATTTAGCGCAAACTCCGGTTTGCGTCATTTCATTTTGACACGGCGCGTATGCGCCGTATCATTAATTTAGCGAAAATTATCACGGCGCGTATGCGCCGTATCATTAATTTAGCGCAAACTCCGGTTTGCGTCATTTCATTTTGACACGGCGCGCATGCGCCGTATCATTAATTTAGCGAAAATTATCACGGCGCGTATGCGCCGTATCATTAATTTGGTACTAATTGTGATGGGGCGCAAGGGCTTATACACGGGGCGCACGGACTTTTACTCGGCGCGCAACCCTTTTTGCGCAAAGCGACTTATTAATACTTACAAATTTATAAAATTAAAACGGCGATGAAGCAACCTGCTTCATCGCCGTATTTATTTACGAATATAGCGTTATTTTTTATTTATCATCCTTACCGCCATTACGGAGGATTTTAAATATACTGCCGCACCGCCGATTTCTGCAACGGAGGTGTTTTTGCCAAAGGTAAAGCGTACTGCGCCCCTTGCGCGCGGTTCGCTAAGCCCCATACTGAGCAACACGGGCGAAACGGTTACCGCCCCCGAAGAGCAAGCTGCCCCAGTAGAAGCGCAAACGCCACGCCTATCTAAATTCATAACGATTTGCTCGCCCTCGCAGCCGTCAAACGAAAGGTTGATGTTGTTAGGCAAACGGTTAATAATATCGCCGTTAATGCTTACCCCGCTAATTTCCTTTAAAACCTTTGCAGTAAAGGCGTCCCTAATTTTTTTAATTTTTTCGTTGTTTTCTTGCATATTAGCAACTGCGTTATTAAGCGCTTCGGCAAGCCCCACGACGCCTGCGACGTTTACCGTTCCTCCACGCATCTTTCTTTCTTGATGGCCACCGGAAATTAACCTTGAAAACATTTTTCCCTTTTTAACGATTAAAGCGCCTACGCCCTTCGGCCCGTAAAATTTATGCGCCGATATAGAAAGCGCGTCAACGTGCTCTATAGGTAAGGGTAAAACGCCCGCCGTTTGAACGCAGTCGCAAAAGAAGAATACTCCCCTTTCTTTGCAAATTGCGCCGATTTCAGGTATGCGCTGAATTACTCCCGTTTCGTTATTTGCGTGCATAACTCCGCAAAAAACGGTGTCTTCCCGTATTGCGTTTTTTATTGATTCAGGGTCTACTATGCCCGATTTATCGGGTTTTACAAGCGTTAATGTGAAGCCTTGATTGCACAAGTCCTTGGCACTTTCGATAAGGGCAGGGTGCTCTATTGCAGAAAGCACTATATGCTTGCCGTTGCCTTGATTTGCTTGGCATACGCCCTTAATTGCCCAGTTATCCGCCTCCGTGCCACCGCTTGTAAAATACACCTCGTCAGAACGGCAACCCAAAATGTTAGCCACCCTATCGCGCGCAGAAAAAAGAGCGTTGCTCGCTTGCCTGCCTACGCCGTGCTGGGAGGAGGAATTACCGTAAATTTTAGTGAGATAGGGGAACATCTTTTTTAAAACTTCTTCGTCTAGCGGCGTAGTTGCCGCATAATCTAAATATATCATAATCCGTGTTTTTATACGGCAATACCTGCCGTTATTTTAATTAATTTTGTGTGTTAATTGCGGTATATATGCGCTCCAATAGCGATAAGCTTGCTTCTTCCTCTAAAAATTTTCTGCCAAGCTTTGTAGAAGTATCCCTTTCGTTTAGGCGAACCATCCTTACGCTAGAAACTAAAAATCTTGCAAAGATTACGGTAAAAATCGCAAAGAACGCGGCAACTGCGCCGAATACGATAGTTAGCACTAAATTAAGCCCGTCTTCCCTTGCGTACATTTGCGAGCCGAATACGATAGTGAGAATAAGCGAAATTGCAAAAGGCACGGCAAAGCATAAAAACAACGCGAGCGAACGGTTGCGCTTTGCTAAAAATTTTACACGGCGCTCCGCCTTTTTTTGCTCGTTTTCGTCCTTAATTTTTGCAACCTCTTGCTTCTTTTTTTGGTATTCCAAATCCAGCTTACCTGCGCTTATTTGTAGAAGCTGTTCCTTTTGCTCGTCAGTAGCGTATTTTTTTACGCCGTCGGCTATATCGGCGCAGTCCTTTAACAACGATAAATCGCTAAAATCCGAGCAAAGGGTACGCAATTTAATGCAATAAAACAAGCCTTCCGTTTCGTCGGTAATAATACCTTCGTCCGAATCGGCTTCGGCGCGAACGAAATCGCCCTCCTCCATCGCCGTTATTGCCGATTGCTTTAAGGCTTCTATCTTTTGCGCCCTTTTTTCTTCGGCAACCCTAGCTTCTTCCATAGCGGCGTGTAGCTGCTCCGGCGTCATCGTTACCATATCCTCGTTATCGTAGGCAAATTCGGGCACTTCAAATTCGGCAAATTCCTCTTCTTCCTCATCCTCGTCCCCTGCAAAGTACAGCTCTTCTTCGCCGTCTTCGTTTTTGCGTATGCGATACTTTTTATCTTTATCTAAATCGTTAAGCCTTTCTTCAGCCATATTCTCTCCTTATAAAACGGTTTTAGTTTGAATTATTTTTGCCTTGCCCCTATACCTTGAAGCAACGTAACGGCACATTTCCGCACTTTCGAAAACGGCGTAAACCGCGCTACCCGAGCCCGTCATATTTACGCCGAGCGGAGCAAAGGACAAGGCGTTTTTATATTCCCTTTCCACGCCGTCGCAAAGCGCGCAGGCAGGCGCAAAAAGGTGGTTGTTAAGGTTTTTACAAAGCAGGGCTTTATCGCCTAAGCACAAGGCGTTTTTCGCGTTTTGACTGTATACTCCAACGGGCTTTTCGCCTTGGTCGTAAAGCTTGAAGCATTGTGCGGTAGATACGCCATATTGTGGCACGAATAGCAAAATATCGAGCCTTAAATCGCTTGCGATAGGCGTTATAATTTCCCCCCTTCCGGAAAGGAGAGCATAGCCACCGTAAAGCATATAACCCACGTCAGAGCCTATGGCGTCGGCAATTTGCTTAACGCCAACCTCGTCGTCTATTTTATAAAGCTTTTTTAGCGCGTTAAGCACCCCTGCCGCATCTGCCGAGGATCCGCCTAACCCTGCGCCCATAGGAATATTTTTATAAACGGTAATATCTGCGCCGCAGGTGTTAAATTTTTCTACGAACGCTGTTGCGGCAATATAGGCGTTATTTTTTTCAAGTGGGATTGCTTCGCTACCAAGTCCGCGCATAGTAACGGTTACAGCCTTATCCTTGCGAGAAGAAACGCTTATTAAATCGTATAAGTCCACGCTACACACAACGCTGTTTAAAAGGTGAAAGCCGTCCTTCACACCCGTAATATCAAGCGTTAAATTAAGTTTTGCGTATGCCTTACTTTGAATATTCATAAAATTATTATAGCATATAAATTAACGCTTTTCAATATTTTTTACAATATTTACATAAATTTAAACTGCCGCAATGCTTGTAGCATTGCGGCTTAATTTTATTTTGCACGGTAAATTATTATTCTTTCTTTTCCCGTTAAGGGGAACTCCAGCCCGGCGTTTAGCTTCGTTACTTCTTGGGGCGTCATTTTAAGTCTTTTGGCAACTTCCCAAAGGCTATCGCCTGATTTTGGAATAAAAACGCTTACTGCGCTTTTATTGCAATTCAGCTCCTCCCCCTGCGTTAGTTGGGTAATATATCGGCACGAATTGCATTTTATAGGGAATAAATAAATTTTTAAAACCGCCTCTGCCTCGCACTCGTCTTGGTTTTTTCTTCGCACGGAAACACCGCTTACGGCAACGCTTATTTGCACCTTATCTTGCTCGTTTAAGCCTTGATTTGCTAAATTTACGGCAAAGGGAAGATTTATTTCCGTCGAGCGCTCTTCTCCGTTTTGCTCGTAAATTAAAAGGGAAGCTATAACGCCTTCTAACATAGCCGTTTCCTTATTATAAAAATACTCGACGGTAGGCAATGCGGTCGCCTTAAAGGTGCACGAATAATCCAGCTTACTTTTGGTTGCGCAAAGCCCAAAAAGGCGTTCCGTAAAGGTTTTAACCGCATCCACCTTATACTCTACTTCCTCCGCAAAGCTTAATTCTACGGCGTTTTTTGCGCTAAACGCATCTACGGCAACGGGTAATTCCCTTTGCTCGTAAAACACTCCGCTATAGCCTAATGCCGCAACGATAGAAATTTGACACCTACCCGCCTCCTCGTTTACGCTTGCGGTAACAGTTAAATCCTTAACCTCGGCAAAGCACAAAGCGTTTTGTAAAAGATAGCCGTTATCGCAGGGGATTAACGCCTTATACGGCACGGTTTTTTCTAGGCTTACGGGCGAATCACCCCTTATTGCAAGCACGGATAAAAACAACTCGCCTTCTATTTTAATTTCCCCCGAAACGCACTCAACGCGTGATATATGCACGCTTGTAGTGGGGACTAACACGTCGGCAACGCCGTCCACTTCAAATTCGTCCTCCACCTCGCTTTCGCCAAAAAAGGGTTGCGCTGACGAAAAGCTTAAGTTTTCCGTTTTGCATACAACGCCCTCTGCGCCCGAAATTAAAGTGCGCTCTGCATTAGCAAAAACGAGCATATTAGCGCACGCAACGGCAGAAACCACTATTGCAGAGCCTTCCCTTTTAAGCGTTGTTTTTTGGCATTTTAAAGTGCAAATTGCCGTATGCGAGGGGGCAAAATTTTCGTCGTCGGCATAGTGGGAAAATTCCACACCCTTTTGAACACGGCAAAATTTGCCCGAGTCGTCAATATAAACGAGGGTGCAAACAAGCCTTCCGGTATAATTTATTCTGCCGGACGAAACCTCGCATAGCACCGTAGAAATTTGAGGATATACGGCAATAATTTCGCCCACGCCGTCCACCTGCATAAACTTACACTCAACAATGCTCTGCGCCGAAATTTCGGCTATTTGCTTTTTATATACATCTGTTTGAAAAACGGGATTAAACGACATAACTTCTCCTATTCAAAGTGTTTTGCCTAAAATCGCCACGAAAAAAGGCGCGACTTTGGCGTTATATACGGTAAATTATATGCTTAAAAGTCGCGCAATATTACTAAATTATTAAATTTTATAATGCTTTTATAGCCGAATTTAAACGGTTTTTACCTGCGTAGCTAATTTAATCGCTACCCTACCGCATAAAATTTCGGAATAGGAATATGCCGTTTTGCCCAAAAATGCCTTATCTTCCGGACATACGGTAAATAGCGAAGGATAGATGCCGTCCACCGTAGCTAAAAAAGTTATAAATTTGTTTCTGCCTAAATTTAACTTTACCGTAACGGGCTTTTGGTAACAGCTTTTTACTAATTGTTTAACGCCTTCTATCGTTTGGTTAGCTTTAATCATACTAAGGTTATTGCCACTAAAGCGCGTTTTTATTCAAGCATCTAACAAAATAAAAAGAGCTGAAAATTTTTCAGCTCTTTAATCGGTTTTAAGTTTTATTAAAAGACAATTTAAAAATCGTCGTCGTCATCATCGTCTTCGTCATCATCGTCGTAGTCGCCTTCGTCGTAATCGTCGATAGAATCAAAGTCTTCTTCAAAATCGTCTTCGTACATTTCGTCTTCAAATTCTTCTTCCTCGTCGTCGAATTCATCACCGAATTCTTCTTCAAGGGCTTCGTCGTCAATGGTTAAGTCTTCCGTTTCCTCGTCAAGGTAATTCTTCCACTCTTCGTCTTCTTCGATATCAATATCGTCCTCAACGTCGTATTGAGTGGCCTTTTTACAACTGTCGCACATAGATTCGCCGTAGGATATAGAATTTACACCGCAGATAGGGCAAATTTCTGCCTTTTCATCTTCCATTTCGTCGACAAAATCTTCTTCAAGGTCGGCAAACTGCAATCTATTGCCTTTAATTTCCGCTATACAAACGTCGCAATATTCTTGAGTTTCACCGTCAATGTAATTAAGTTCACATCTGGGACATTTTACGTATCTGACCATTTTTATCTCCGTTTTTTTCGCATAAAGCATTACGGCTTAATTTTTGCGAAATTTCCTCTTATCATTTTGTGCTAACATTATATTAATATTTATTTAATTTGTAAACTGTTTTTAATAATTTTTTTTGCTTATTCAAAAATTTTTTATAACTTTTTTGCGTTTTTGTAGCGTATTTATTAATAATAGCCTATTAATTGCTTAAAAACCGCCGTTTTTGCTATAAAATAATACAGACGGCGCGTTGCGCCGTCTGCTAAATTCAATTTATTATTCTTCGTCGCTATAAACGTCGATAGACTTGTCGTCGGTAGTATCAATCTTTCTCTTTGCCTTTTTGTAAACGGGGCGCTTGGTGTTATTCTTTTTGATTAAGAAAATAACGAGAACTGCGATTGCGCCAAGCACTAATAAGCCACCAAGGCTAACGCCTACGATAAATAATACCTTTGCCCAAGTTTCTAAGCCTTCCCACCAAGTAGAAGTATCTTCGGGGTATGCTTGAAGGTTGCTTGCTCTGGAGGATTCAACGTAAGCTTCTACGTCTGCTTCTGCCATAAAGCCGAGCTGAGCATAGTAATAATCGTGGCTGTTTGCATATACGGTTTTGCCGTTTACGGTTACGGAATCGGTAGCGTAATCAGCCCAGTTACCTTCTACTGCTAAGAAGTCTTTAACCTCTGCAATAGTTGCTTCGGTGTAGTATGCGTCGATATCGGAATCCTTAATATCAACGTATGCTTGACGAAGTTCTTGGATATAATCGGTGTCGTCACCAACGTAGAAGGAGTGATTTAATACTGCGGAAATACCCTTATAAACTTCTTCATCAGCTTCTGCAATTGCTTTAAGAAGATCGGTGTATTTGGTGTTTAACGCTTCGATTTCGTCGTTAGACATCATTCCGTTTGCGCCGTTAAGGTTGCAAACTTCTACGTAGTTGTAATTATCCATTACGCCTACTTCGGAAGCGTATATAAGCTGGTTATCGATAATTTCAGGAACGTACCAAGTGCTAACTGCGTCAACGTTTAATACGTTAATATACTTGTATTCTAAGTTTTCTTCGGTGGGATATACGGTGTAATCGCTCTTTTCGCCGTCGTAAGCAACGCGGTTAACGGTGTAGCCTGCTCCGCCCGTGGTGCTATAATATAAATAGGAATGACCTAAATTATCGTGAGCCTGGGTAAAGAGAATCGTGGGGGTTGAGGTTTCGGCAGCGATTGCAAATTCTGCAACGAGGTTACCGTCCTTAATAGAGTTCATTATAATATCGTTGTTGGTGATGCTTATAACCTTAAGCTCGTCATCAACGGTTACGAATTCGTATGAACCTACGGCAGATGCATCCATTAAAAGACAATCGGTATAAGAAGGGTTGTTAGTTACTGCGTTCCAGCCTTCAACACCGCATTGTTCGTCGGATACGCTGAACAAGAAGGATTTAGAATCGTTTGCGGACTTTCTTGAATAATATAAAGTACCGTCTTTATAAGCAGAAAGGGTGTAAGTGTAGGGCGCGTGGTTTGATACGGTGTTTTCACCGTCAACGCCGTCGTGGTATTCGTAGTTGAACTGGGAAAGAAGGTTGGTTGCGCCGATACCGTCAAATACGAATTCGCCCATATTTAAATAAACGGGAGCGTCGCTTTCTCTATCTTCTTCTACGTAGCTGAAATCGTATTCTCTATCAGATTCGGTAACGTCGGCAGAAACTCTATATACTTGATTGTAAGATTCTGCGCTGCTGTTTGAAGAGCCGATATATCTGTTAACGCTCATAGTATAATAAACGTTAGCGTTTTCTACGTTTTCGTCAAAGATGAAGGACGTTACGTTATAGGCAAGGAGAACGTCTTCCCCCGTTTGGGTGTTAACGGAGTGAATATTGGTTACTGAAGAGCCAGTTTCGTATAAGTCTTCAGAAGCGGCGTATAATAAATATACGGTTCCGTCTACTTCTACGTAACGATAGTCAACGGTGTTATCGGTTGCCTGATAGTAGTAGCCCTGCATTGCTTGAGTGCCGTCGAGCTTAGCGCTCTTAAATTCAAGCAAGGTGTTTTGTACTTCGCCGTCACTATTCTTTGCAGTAGAAGGCGTTGCGTAGTAAACGTAATCGCCGTAAACGTAAATACCTGCGTTAGTATTGCCAGAATAGATAATTTGGGGAACTACTACGTCGCATTTAGCGTAATTGCGGGAAGCGAAATCATCTTCGTGAATACGCATAAGCGCGCCCTTTACGGGAGTGCCGTAATCGTTGATAGCCGTGTTTACTTCGGTGCCGTTTACAAAGTAAATATAAGCACCCTTTTTAACGGCAAAACCGCCGTTGGATTGAGCCGCTTCGGTAACGAAGATAGGGTCGCCGTTTACTTCGGGAAGGGCTTTTGCGCCGTAATAGGAACAGCCTGCAGTAAGAGCAACGCTTGCTGCCATTGCAGAGCATACGGTTAAACAAATTATTTTTTTAATAGATTTTTGCATGTTAAACTCCGCGCGGAACTATATTACATTATCCGCCACATTATAATTAAGCATTATTCATTATATACCAAATTTAAATATTAATCAATAAAAAACGCCTTTATTTTAGCGAAAAATTATTAAAAAGGAGATAAAATTACGGAAAAATTTGCACTTTTAAATTTAATTAAAGCGCTTGGCGGATTTAATGCCAATCAAAGCGCAAAAAACGGAGAAAACGAAGCCGTTTTAAACGGAGAAAACCTTGCAAAGACGGAAAACACCCAACCTTTAAAAGCAGAAATAAAAGCACAAAACATAGAGCAACCTAACCTTATGGCACAAGCAATATTGCGCCACGAGCAAATTGCAAACAAAATTAAAAATAAATAAAAGGCTTGTAAAAAAACCTTTTCGCTGTAATATTAAGCTTTGCTTCGCATTTTTATACGCTATGCTTAAGCACGGTAATTGTTCGGCAAAAAATTAAACGGCTTCCCCGAAGGGAAGCCGTTATTTTCGTTAAACCTATAAGGCTTTTTAACGATTTTTTAATTATGCAACGTTTGCATATACGTCGATATAGTCAACGTTGATTGCAAGACCTTGGCTTACGAAGGAAATTACGTTTTCGCCTGCAGCTAAATTGATAGTTGCGGTGAAGGTACCTACGTTCCAGTAGTTCATTGCATTGTTACCGGGGATGGGATCACCAGTGAAGGTGATTGCTTCGCCGTTGATGGTAATTGCACAGTAGGAAGGAAGATCTGCGGGTGCAAGTTCTCCAATTTCAGAACCGTTGTCGGTTTGAGTCATGGTTGCGGGTGCAATGCAGATTACAAGCTTAACTTCGGTTGCTGCTGCGCTTGCGGTGAAGTTGAAGTTAATGGTGTTGCCTGCATCCTGCATATAGCCTACGCCTTGGCCGTTAGAGCAAGCTGCGTTGCTTTCGATTTGGATGGGGTTAGAACCGCCTTCTGCGGAAACTAATTCAGCTTCTTCTGCTTCGAAACGAACTGCTTCGCCGTCGAAGTCGTTGTTGCCGCCGCCATTCTGGCTTTCGGGAATTACTAATTCGAAGTAGTCAACGTTAACTGCGGTACCATTGCTGGTGATTACGATTACGTTTTCGCCTGCTACTAAGTCGATAGTTGCGGTGAATTCGCCTACGTTCCAGTAGTTGAATGCGTTGTTGCCGGGAAGAGGATCACCGGTGAAGGTAACTGCATTGCCGTTTACGGTAACGCTTGCATAGCTCATGAAAGTATCTACGCTAAGTTCGTTAATTTCGGAATTGTCGTTAGTAGTTGCGGATGCAACGCCTGCTTTAAGGGTTACACCGGAAACTGCCGCGTCTGCGGTATAGGTGAAAGTAATAGAAGCGCCTGCGGTAGTGAAATAACCTACGCCTTGGCCGTTAGAGCAAGCTTCGTTGGTTTCTACGGTGATGTTATTAGCTGCGCCGTCGGGGTTGTAGTGTTCAGCTTCTTCTGCTTCTAAGCGAACGGTACCGCCGTTATTGTTGTTATTGTTGTTATTGTTGTTTTCTTCTTCGCCTGCTACGAATTCGCCTACGCTGTTGCCCTTAGTTTGAGCAGCAATCCACTGCCAAAGGGTTACGTCTTCGCCGTCGATTTGAACGGTGTTCTTACCGCCGCCTTGGTTGTTGCCCTTTAAATCAGAGTTAGCAGCTGCATCAATGCTTTGAACTGCGGTACATTGATCTAAGAATACGTAGATCCAAGAGAAGTGACCCATATAGCTTTGACCAGCGTTATCGGTACCACGTACGTTTTGGAAATAGGAGAAGTAAACGTTTTCTGCGCCAGCTTCAAGTATTCTTAAATAAGTTGCGTTGGTGAAGTTTTGAGGGTTAACGGTAGTATCGTCTGCAGAGGTGGTGAACCAAATGTTGTATTCTGCCAATGCTTCGATCTGTTCGTCGGTGATATAGGAATCCATGTAAGCTTCACATACGGGATATGCTGCTGCGAAATATTCGCCGTGCTGGATGAGCATATTCATAGTCATGTAACCGCCGTTGGAGCATCCGCCAATATAAATACGATCGGTATCGATATCGCCGTTTTCAGCAACGTAAGTTTCGATGGTATCCATTAAGGTTTCGGTATATTGTGAAGGTTGATCACCGCTGTGCTGGCCGGAACCGGAGTCCATCCACATAGTGGGAGTTTGAACTGCAAGAACGTATGCGCCCTTAATGTCGTCGGTGATGAAGTGGCTTTGGATGCCTTCTTCCATAAGGTTGGTTACGTCGTTACCTAAGAGAGCGATATCAACGTCGGTACCACCTTCACCTGCACCGTGGAGCCAGATGATTAAGGGGTTAGCTTCGCCGTCGTCTGCCATTGCTTCGGTTTCGTAAGCAGCGTAAGTTAAAGTGAAGCCGTTAGCGGTGTGAGTTCCCTTATTTAAATTATCGGTTGAAGGGGATACTCTTGCATCATCACCTAAAACGGAGGTTTGATCAAACGAAGTGTAAGTAGTTGCGGTCGCGCCGTTAGTTACGGAAAGGGAGCAACCTTCGTTTAATTCAACGATAAAAGTCATGCTTTCAACCCAATTGTTAAGGCTGTTAGCGTATACGAAAGGAGAAGCAACGTTGTATTTAGCTTCTAATGCAAAAGCAACGTATTCGCTTGCGCCTTCAACTTCTGCGCCGGTTGCGGAGCAAGGATATGCGTCAACAACGTTTAAAGCAACTTCAGTTTCAACGTATTCGGAAGTAGACCAATCCATAGTTTCAGCAAGCTGAGAAACGGAGAAATCGTCTACGGAAACGTTTTCAACGGTGCCGTTGAACTTAACGATAATTTTATCTACTGCAGGGCCCCATTCATAGCCGCTTACGGAATACTTCATTTCAGCTTCTTCGGGATAAGTGCCGGGTTCAACTACTGCAGCGTCAGCTACGGTTACGAGGGGCATCCAGCGGCTCCAAGTAGTAGCGTATTCATACTTAACAGTATATACTTTTTCATTAACGGTTACGGAAGAGATAACGCCGTCTGTGCCTTGAGCAAATTCAACGTCTTTAACTTCGCCGTCTAAGTTGATGTGAGCGAGCATGTTGCCTTCGTTACCTAAAGAAGCAAGGTTAACTGCAATTTCAAATTCGCCATCAGCTAAAGTGATATCAACGGGTAAATCGTTGATGTAAGACCAACCATCCATTCTTTGGAAGTCGAAGGTGATTTGATCTTCGGTGTAAGCCGCGTAAGTACCGGTAATTACGTAGTATGCGTTACCCTCTCTTTCTTCCATTGCAACTGCGCTTAAGTCAAATGCAGGATCAGCGGGTACTACAACTTCGTAGTCACAGTCATCACAATCGGTTGCGGAAGTGTGGTCGAGCTTATCACTAGTTGCGTCGCATACGGAGCATACGTGCCAGTGACCGTCATTGTCGAATTCCCATTCAGCGCCGAAGCTATGGCCGGTAGCAGCAACGGCTTCCGTTTTGGTTTCGCCACATTCACAGGTAAAGGTTTTTACGCCTTCGGTGGTACAAGTGGGTTGAGTGGTAACTTCGCCATCGCCCCAGCTGTGTTCATGTGCAGGTGCGCAAGCCGTAGTTAAGCTACAAAGCAATGCACTCGCAACGAGAACTGTCATTAACGATTTTTTGATTTTCATATTTTCCTCCTTGAAAAAAATCAAATAATTAATATTAATTATTTATATATTATCACACTAATATAAACCAATCAAGTGTTTTGTCGTAAATTGTATAAAAAATGGCGCAAATGGTATATATAAGTATTTTCCACAGTTTATATTTACACCCCTTTACGTTTAAATAAACAATAATATATAAAGCTGTAAATTTTTTGCCCGCTTTTTAACCACCTTTTACTAACCCTTACGCAAGGGGTTAACAATCTATTTTGCTGATTTAAGCCAAGCGTTCAACTAATTTATGGCAAGCGGTGCGTAGTTAACAAACTAATTTATGGCAAGCGCGAATTTTTTGTAAAAGAAAAACCCCGAAAACCGCAAGGTTTCGGGGTTTTGATATTTGCCGCAAGGCAAAAATTATCTCTTTGAGAACTGAGGAGCACGACGAGCTTTCTTTAAGCCGTACTTCTTTCTTTCCTTTACTCTGGGGTCTCTGGTTAAGAAACCTGCTTTTTTGAGTGCGGGACGGCTGTCTGCTTCTGCCTGTAAAAGAGCGCGAGCAACGCCAAGACGGATAGCGTTTGCCTGACCGGTGAAGCCACCGCCATATACGTTTACGAACACGTCGTATTTGGATTCAGCGCCTAAAAGTGCAAGGGGCTGTTTTACAACGTACTGTAAAACGGACTGAGGGAAATAATCCTCGAAGGTTCTGTCGTTAATAGTGATAGTTCCGGTGCCGGCAGGGATAAGACGAACGCGGGCGATTGCCTTTTTTCTTCTTCCTGTTCCCCAGAACTGAAGCTTTTTCTTTAAATTAGCCTTTGCCATATCTTACTCTCCTACCTTAAAATAATTTGAGTTCTTCGGGTTTTTGTGCAGCGTGATTGTGTTCTGCGCCCTTATATACTCTTAACTTTTTAATCATATCTCTACCGAGAGAATTTTTGGGAAGCATACCTTTTACAGCCTCGTATACAGCAAGGTCACTCTTTTCTGCAAGCATCTTTTTGTAAGATACTTCTTTTAAACCGCCTGCATATCCGGTGTGATATCTGTAGAACTTATCGTCAAGTTTTTTACCGGTAAGAACAACTTTATCGGAATTTAAAACTATTACAAAATCACCCGTATCAACGTTGGGCGTAAAGGTAGGTTTGTTTTTGCCACGCAAAATGGATGCAACCTTAGAAGCTACTCTTCCAAGAGGAACACCTGCAGCGTCAACAACGTACCACTTTCTTTCAACTGTCTGGGCATTTGCCATATAGGTTTTCATTGTTTACTCCTTACTTTATTTCTATTCGAAATCGTGTATTTTTTTCTTAATCGGGGCGCTCAATTAAAAGCGTAAACCTATTTTATTATTTTATAAAATTTTAGTCAAGCCGTTTTGCGTCGTATTTTTAAAGTTTTTTAATAAATTTTAATTATTTTTTTTAACCCCGCGTTTTTACCCTGTTTTACCCGTTTTTTGCAAAATTTTTACCGTTTTTTATTATTTATATATAATGAAAGGGTGGTTTTTTTATTGAACGGAACGCATAAAGCCTTTAAAATTTTCGGGCGGCGCAAAACTGCGCCGCCCTTTTAATTGCGTGTTAACGCTAAACACATAAAAATCACGTTTTAACGGTTTGCCCTTTTAAAAAACATTAAATCAGCTATAAGTATTCCAATTAACAAAACCACTACAACAAAAAGGTTAATTGCGTAAACGACGTTTAAGGGTGGTATGTCTGGGTAACTAAAAGCAAACAACATAAACACAGCGTACCAACCGTTAACAAACACGTACGCAACGATTTTTAATATTGAAAATAACCTAATATTATCAATTTTATTAGCTAAAGTATTACTTTGTATTGCATTTTGGTAGCATGAAAATTGAACGACCGAGGTTACGAGCACTATTCCTATTGCAAAGGCGTGCAAAAAAAAGGCATATAAAAGCTATTATCTAAACGGTGCAAATATGCGACGTAAATAATTAATTCCAAAAAGTTAAAGGTTATTAATGCGTATAATATTGTAATTACCGTTTTTATTTTTTTTGCATTTTTCATTTTAATTATACCACGTTATAATGAACTAAAAAAGATATTTTATCTAAATCAACCACAATTAAATTGGCATAAGTTAAATACCTTTAATCTATGGAAATCAAATAATTGGGTTCTACAAGCAAAACAAAATATAACTGTTCTAAACGATAAATTGCATCAATTACTTTATCTTTGCCTTCATCCTTTAAATGAACTTGTATTATTTGGTTAAACGTATCAAGTTTATGTTCGTATTCGGGTGTAAAAAAATAATCTGGCGGGCGTACGCCGGATATATATGAAATTTTTTCAGCGTTTTCCAAATATAAATCTTCAACCGTAAGTTCTACGTATTCGTTTGGATTTTTTAATACCACCAAAACGGAATCTTCGGTAAACATATAATCCGGCGAATAATTCCAATAAATTTTTTCTTCGTCTTCATTAAAAACGCCGTCGTATTTAATTTTTAAAGCTTCGTTATAATCTTCGTACAAAATTTGGTAATATTCTTCTTTTAATTCTTGCTTTTCTTGTTCCAATCGTGCAATTTGTTCTTGTTGGGTTGCAATTTGAGTTTGCTGTTCGGCAACGTTAGATTGTAAATCTTGGTTTTGCTCTTGTAAATCCGCAATTTGCGCTTCAAGTTCAGCGATTTTTGCTTCTAAATCGCCGTTTGTGCAAGCGGTAAAGCTAACAACGCTAAAAAGCATTATTCCACACAAAATCGCCGTTAAAATTTTTGTAATAATCTTCATAAATTTCCTCTTTTTTTATTTTTTTTATTATATTGCACAAAGTTTATTTTGTCAATAGGTATTTTAAAATTTTTTGGCAAAGTTTGGTTATATTAAGCCCGCGGTTGCAAAGCGCAACCGCGGGCGAATTATCTTTTAAATTTTAATTGCAAATTTTTAATTGTCGCTTGAAATTTTAATTACAAGGTTTATTTACCGCTTTAATATTTAATTACAATTTATTTAATTAAAATAGCCTTGATGCGCTTAACGCCTGCGGAAACGTTTTCTTGCTTGGCGATTTTAAAAGTGCCTAAAGCGCCTGTGGATTCTGCGTGAGGGCCACCGCAAATTTCTTTACTGAACTCGCCGATGGAATAGGTTTTTACCACTTCGCCGTACTTACTTTCGAATAATCCTGTAAAGCCCTGTTCCTTTGCTTCGGCAACGGTCATTTCCTTCATTACTACGGGGATATCTGCCTTTATAACCTCGTTTATCATAGCTTCTACCTTTGCTACCTCTTCGGGGGTAAGCTTGCGGGCAAAGTTAAAGTCGAAGCGTAAGCGTTCTTCAGTAATATTAGAGCCCTTTTGCTGAATTTCGTCAGAGCATACCTTTTTAAGCGCAGCCTGTAAAAGGTGAGTTGCGGTGTGAAGGTTGGTCGTTTCTTCCTTATGGTCGGCAAGACCGCAAGCGAATTTTTGTTCGGAGCCTGCCCTTGATTTTGCCTGATGCTCTGCGTACGCTGCGTTGTAGCCTTCTACGTCAACTAAAAGATTTTTTTCCGCAGCCATTTCTTTGGTGATTTCTACGGGGAAGCCGTAGGTATCGTAAAGGCGGAAAGCCGTTTTACCGTCGATAGTTTCGCCTTGAGCAAGTCTTTCGGCAACCTTTTCAAATTCCTTAATGCCCTGCTGTAAGGTTTTGGAGAATTTATCCTCTTCTTTGTTTAATTCTTCTTCGATTTTTGCAGAGTTTTTAACGAGCTCGGGGTAAACGCTTGCGTACTTTTCGATAAAGGTTTTAGAAACCTTATTTAAAGCGCCTTGGGGAAGCCCGATATTTCTGCCAAAACGAACTGCGCGACGAATAATTCTTCTTAAAATATAGCCTTGGTCGGTGTTGGAGGGAACGATACCCTTTACGTCGCCAAGCATAAAGGTTGCGGTACGAACGTGGTCTAAAACAACGCGGAACGCCTTGGTTTCCTCTTCGTTTTCGCCGTACTTTTTGCCCGTTAATTCTTCAATCTTTAAAATAGCGTTTTCAAAGATATCCGTTTCGTAAACGCTTGCCTTGCCGTTTAAAATGCAAAGCGTTCTTTCTAAGCCCATACCCGTATCTACGTTGCGTTGCTTTAAGGGCTCGTATTTGCCTTCCTCGTTTTTGTTGTACTGCATAAATACGTCGTTCCAAATTTCAAGGAAAGTGCCTTTGGGAGCGTCGTCAAACTGATCGGAATTTAATTTTGCAGCCGCTTCCTTATTTCTTATAATGTGCATTTCCGTATCGGGACCGCAAGGGCCGGTTGTACCTGCAGGGCCCCACCAGTTACCCGATTTGGGAAGAAAGTAAATATTTTCGGGAAGTATGCCACACTCAATCCACTTGTTAGCCGATTCTTCGTCGCGGGGGCAATCCTCGTCACCGGCAAAGCAAGTAATTGCAATATCTTCTACGGGGATTCCTAAATAGTCGGGCGAGGTTAAAAATTCGAACGACCAAGGAATCATTTCGTTTTTGAAATAGTCGCCTAAAGACCAATTGCCAAGCATTTCGAAGAAGGTACAGTGCGAGCTATCGCCAACCTCGTCTATATCACCCGTACGAACGCATTTTTGAACGTCGCAAAGGCGAGTGCCTGCGGGGTGCTTTTCGCCTAAAAGATAGGGAACGAGGGGATGCATGCCTGCGGTTGTGAATAAAACCGTAGGGTCGTTTTCGGGGATAAGTGAAGCCGAGGGGATAATTTTATGTCCCTTGCTTTCAAAGAATTTTAAGTAAAGCTCTCTTAACGATTCTGAAGTAAGAATTTTCATATTTCACCTTATATCTTTAAGTTTATTTGCTATTTTATTAATTTGGTGCGCATATATGCCCTATTTATTGACGAAACGCGCCCAAAAATTACTATTATTTTTTACTTACGGAATATTCCGTTTTGCTATCCTTTATAACATAGCCCAAAGCTTCGATTTCTTGGCGAAGGGCGTCTGCCTTTGCCCAATCCCTACTCTGCTTTGCCTGCCATCTTTCTTCGGCTAAATCAAGTATATTCTGGGGGATAGCTTCTAATTTACCGCCCTTTTCGGCAATCTCTGCAAGGTATTTTTTCGCGTCCTTTTTAAACAAGCCGAGCAAGGAATAGGTCGCCCTTATTTGCATTACGTCGTCGGCGCAGGAGGCGTCGCCCGAGTTTAACTTTTTCGCTATCGCCTTAAAGCTTGCAAACAGGTTAGAAAGCGCAAGCGCAGTATTAAAGTCGTCGTCCATGCACTTATCAAAGCGCTTATCTATACCTATATTTCCCTTTTCGCCCTTGCCGAATTTTTCTTCGACTGCGTCGATAATTTTATAAAATTCAGTAAGGTGCTTTTCCGCTTCGGGGAATAAATCGTCGGTGATATTAATATCGCCACGGTAGTTGGTTTGAAGAAGGGCGAATTTTATTGCTTCGTTGGAGTATTTTGCAAGCAAATCTTCTAAAAGAAGGCTGTTGCCCAAGGATTTAGACATTTTTTGTCCGTTTACCTTAATAAGGCCGTTGTGCGTCCAATACTTTACGAAGCGTTTGCCCGTTAACGCCTCGGTTTGAGCGATTTCGTTTTCGTGATGGGGGAATATTAAATCTCTACCGCCACCGTGAATATCTATTTGTTCGCCAAACGCAGCGCGGTTCATTGCGGAGCATTCTATATGCCAACCGGGTCTGCCTTGTCCCCAAGGAGAAGCCCAACTAATTTCGCCGGGCTTTGCCGCCTTCCACAACGCAAAGTCTGCGGGGTTTTTCTTTTCTTCGCCGTTTTCAATACGAACGCCGTTTAACATATCTTCTACCGAGCGGTTAGAAAGGCAACCGTAAGCGGGGAAGGACGCCACGTCGAAATAAACGTCGCCACAGGGAACGGCGTAGGCGTGTCCCTTTTGAATAAGAATTTTAATAAATTCAATAATATTATCGATATTTTGCGTTGCTTTAAGCCAAACGGAAGGGTCGTCCACTTCCATTTTGCGCATAATGCCGTTAATATTTTCTATCATCATTGCCGCATATTCGTCGGCAGGTATGCCTACCTCTTTGCTCTTTGCAATAATTTTATCGTCAACGTCGGTGTAGTTTCTTGCGTAAGTTACGGAGTATCCCTTCTTTTCGAGATATTTACGCATAATATCGTAAATAAGCGCCTGAAAGCCGTGCCCGATATGAGCCTCGCCGGAAACGGTTATACCGCAAGCGTACATTTTTACCTTACCTTCTTCAATGGGAATAAAATCTTCCTTAGTTCTTGTAAGCGTGTTATAAATTCTCATATATACTACCTAATCCTCCTTCTCTTGATTAGAAAGAGCGTTTATTTTTTCTTCTAACTCAAATACTTTTTCGCGCAAAAAGCATATTTCCTTTAAATAAGGGTCTTCCTTTTCCTGCTTTAAATCGGCAAGGTCTTCGCCCTGAATTCTAACCACCCTTGCAGGCACGCCGACTACGGTTGCATAAGGGGGAACGTCCTTTAATACTACTGCGCCTGCACCGACCTTTGCGTGGTCGCCTACTTTAATGTTTCCTAAAACCTTTGCGCCTGCAGAAATTACGCAATATTCCCCAACCGTGGGGTGACGCTTGCCTTCTTCCTTGCCCGTTCCGCCCAAGGTACAGCCTTGATATAAAACGGTGCCCGTACCGATTTCCGCCGTTTCTCCGATAACCACGCCGTAGCCGTGATCAATGAATACTCCGGGGGCAATTTTAGCGGCAGGGTGAATTTCGATACCCGTTAAAAACTTTGTGCGCTTGCTAATTAAAAAGGCTATTGCGTGCATTTTGTGGCGATAAAAAAAGTTCGCCCTGCGGTGACGAGCCAAGGCGCGCACTCCGCCGTAGGTTAGCCAAATTAAAAATTTACTTTTTGCGGCTGGGTCGTTTTTCTTTGCCGCATCAATATCAGCCCTTAACTTTTTAAAAAACATATTCCGCTCCTATTACAATATACATTTATTATATTCGCGGAATTTTTATTTGTTTAAGATTTTTCCGCGAGCTTGAATACTTCTTTAGATTTGCCTATAACCAAAATATGGTCGTTGGCAGCAAAGGTGTAGTCAGGCATGGGCGAAGGGTTTAATATGCTGCCGTTTTTTATTGCGACTATATTAATTTTAAACCTTCTTCTAACGTCTAATTCTAAAATAGTTTTGCCAACCCAAGTTTTTAAAATGGGAATTTCGAAAATTGCGTAACCGCCGGTAAGCTCTACGTAGTCGAAAATATTGTGGCCGTTGTGCCTTGCCGCAAGCTTATCTGCCGTTTCACCGTCGGCGTAAATAACCTCGTCTGCGCCGATTTTTTTAAGAAGTTCACATTGAACCTCGTCCCTTGCCCTTGAAGCAACGTACTTTGCGCCCAGCTTTTTAAGAAGCACGGTAGAAACCATAGTCGCTTCTAAATCGTCGCCAACGGTTACGAAGCATAAATCAAAGGAAGGAATATCAAATGATTTTAAAACGCCTTCGTCAGTATAGTCTGCAACCCTTACGTCGCTAAAACGGGAAGCCATTTTTGAAATAGTTTCCTTTTTTCTATCTAAAAGCATTACGTCGTGCCCTAAATCCTGCATCTTTTCTGCAAGATGCGAGCCAAGCCTACCTATGCCTATAATTAAAATCGATTTTCTCATTTTCTATCTCCAAAATTTATATTTCGTGCCGTACTATGCTTTAATTAACGGCGTTTTACGCCTAAAAAATTTTTAAATATTTATTAAATTTCGCCCGCTAACCAATCATAATTTGTTCGGAAATATGCGAAATTTTTACCGGCTTACTGCTTTCGGCAAACACTAAAACGAGCGTATAGCCACCTACTCTTCCGTAAAACATTAGCGCCGATAAAATTAATAGCGAATAGCTTGAAAGCTGTGAGGTTATTCCCATAGAAAGCCCAACCGTGCTTGCCGCGGAAAAGACCTCGAAAAATAATTGTTCAAAGGTTACGGTATTGCTGTTTTCGATTGCGGAAATAAAAATTGCGCTTGTTACCACCGCTACGAAATAAAGCATTACTATTGCGCTGGCTTGGAAGATTTGCTCGCCGTCGAACTTACGCTTAAATATGGAGGTTTCCTCCTTACGCCTAAAGGTAGCAACTGCGGCGATTGCTAAAACGGCAATAGTAGTAGTTTTAATGCCGCCTGCAGTAGAGCCCGAACTTCCGCCAATGCACATTAAAAACATAATAAAGGCAGAAGTTCCGTCGTTTAAACCTGCTAAATTCATTGAGTAAAAACCCGCCGTACGCGAGGTTACCGACAAGAATAAAGTGGTTAATAATTTACCCCCTACGTCCAAGTCGGCAATAGTTTCGGGGTTGTTCCACTCTAAAACCAAAACCACGAGCCAACCGCCTAAAATTAAAATGCCTGTAGTTATTAAAACGAGCTTAGTGTGAAGGGAATATTTTGAAAAGTGATGCTTGTTTTTTACCACGTCCCCCCATACGAAAAAGCCTATACCGCCTATTATTATTAAAAGCATTACGGTTACGGAAACGACCACGTCGGTAGCATAGCCCATAAGCGAATTAGTGGTTAAGGCAAAGCCTGCGTTACAAAATGCGGAAATTGCCGTAAAAATTGAATACCAAATGCCGTGCGCCCAACCGTAATCGCGAATAAAGGAAGTGGATAGGAATATTGCGCCGATAAACTCGATAGCGAAAGTGCCTATTACTATGTAAATTACCTGCTTTTTAATATCTGCAAGACGCATACCGCCCGCTGACTGCAAAAATATTTTACGCTCTGAAAGGGTTACGTCTTTTTTAAGGGTTAGCATAAAAAGGGAAATTATGGTAATAAACCCTAATCCGCCTATTTGTATTAAAAACAAAATTACTATTTGACCAAATAAGGTAAAGGTGTTTACAGTTTCGGCAAGGGTAAAGCCCGTTACGCAGGTTGCTGAGGTTGCAATAAAAAACGCTTCGATAAATGTACAGCAGCCTTCTGCTTTAGTAGAAAAAGGTAGCCACAAAAGTAGCGCGCCCAAAAGGATTAACGCCAAAAAGCTTATTGCAAGCATCCTTGCGGGGGTTATTTTAAATAGTTTAAACTTATTTTCGACTTTCATACCATTTTATATTATAACTCTTTTACTTTTAAAAATCAAGTTTAAATACCACAAATGATATTTTAAAAGCAATACACAAACAAATGTTATGTTTAAACAACTTATTTTAAATTTCGTTCAAGAAATGTTGTTAATTTTCTTGACTTAGTTGTGAAATTGTGTTACTATTATTATGTACACAAAACGAGTGTTAACAATTAACAGAAGGAGATTTTAAAATGAAGCGCGAGCGTATTGAAGAAATTGCCGAAATTTTAGACAAACGCGGTAAAATGAGCTTGGAACAGCTTGAAGAAGTTTTTCCTAACGTTTCTCAAATGACGTTGCGTAGGGACCTTTTCCAGCTTGAAGAGGACGGAAGAATTATCCGCATTAGGGGCGGTGCTATGTCCGTTAAGGAAGTTCAAAAGGTTTCCGGCGAAGCATATATTAAAAAGACGACAATTAACACCGACGCTAAATTAGTTATTGCACAAAAGGCAGCAACGCTTATTGACGAAGGAACGAGTCTTTTTATTGACGGTGGCACTACTGCCATGTATCTTTCAAAGGAAATGCCCGATATAAACTGCAATATTTTTACCAACGGTATTGCCGTTGCTATGGAGCTTGCGCAAAAAAAGAACGTAAACATTACCGTTGTTGGCGGACAGCTTATGAAAGACAATCTTTCTACCTCCTCTCCTGCCGCAAAGGAATATTTTGCCTTAACGAATTTTGAAATTGCAATCGTTTCGGCAACGGCGTTTACTCCTGAACACGGCTTCTCGTGCTCCAGCCAAATCGAAGCTGACCTTTTAAAGCGCGTATTTAAAAAGGCAAGGCACGTTTATATGATGTTAGACAGTTCAAAAATCGGCAAAATCAATCCCTATACTTTTGCACACATTGAAGATATTAACGTACTTATTACCGACGATATTTTCCCCGCAGAATACAAGGCGTTATTTGAACAAAACGATATAGTAGTTATGTAAATAAAAGCGGGCGCAAAGCCCGCTTTTTTATATTTTTTTGCATTAGTTGGCGCATATTACGCCACCAATTGCATTTTGAGGTTTATATGAAGGCCAGTAAATTAGACTTGATGAAGCTTGCCCTTACCTTTGACGGAGAGTTTTGCTTGGACGATTTTTCGCCCGAGGAAATAGATGAAATGTTGGGCTTTAGCGACGACGAAGCGCTTACCGTTGAGCAAATCCGCGAAAGGTATTTTGAATTTTACGACGATATTAAGGACAGAACCTTAAATAAACACAAGTGGAGCGATTAACAGCTTGGCGTTGCTTTTTACCTTTTTTGCAGGGTGAATAATCTTGCTCACTCTTAAAGCAACGCGGGCTTACTGCCCTGATTTGTTAATAGAATTGTTAGCTACCTTTTTAATAATAGCTGCAATAACCCATATTATTACTGCGCTAATTAAAGCTAAAATATAAGGCACGCAATTAACTAAAGCGTCTAAAAAATCAAATTTATCGTAATCGATTGCGGTGCGACAAACTATAACTATCCACATAATTATAGTTAAAGCGAAGATTGATATTACCGCAACCGTGGCTATATTATATATAACGGCAACAACATTTTTATTATTATTTTTACTGCTTATATCTTTTGCCCCCTCTACTTTCTCTTTGTTGCGGGTAAAAATATAAATTAAACATAATAATACAGAAATTATAAAAGAGGCAAGCATAACGAATACTCCGGTCGTACCCGAAAATTCGTTACTGAAAACGCCGTTATTACTTTTAAAATTATTTATATAAGCACAAATAAAATAAACGTGCACTATAAAATAAATAACGTACGAAGTGATCATTATGGGCAGGTTTACCGTGTTTTGCCTTTGCGCGCTTATATAAAGCGACAAAATTATGTAAAGAAATAATCCGTATGCCATTAATGAAAACAACAAAAAGGTTATAAAGGTTTCAAAATCAAAACTATTTTCAGTACCAAATAATAAGCAAAGGTGTACTGCGAAGAAAAAGCAAGCTAATACTACGGCAACCTTATGCAAAATGCCTTTTAACATAATTACCTCCTATTTTTTTATTCAGGAAAACTTGTATTTAATATTGTAATATTCGTATCTGTTGCGTTATTTATAGCATAACTTGATGTTGACCCAGTTAAGTTTGGTGTACAAACAATTAAACCATCAGTATCTTCATCATAATAGAAAATATAATCATAATATCCTGTAAAATAATTTGTGTAATGAGACTTTTCTTTTATAGAATTACACAAAGTACTAGGTGTATTTACAAACCAAAAACCACTTGACAAGTGATCGTCTGAAGCCATATTCCAAATTTCAGTTACAAACCATGAACAATTGAAACCAATCGACCAAGAATTCTCTTCTTCTATTATAAACTCAGTAATATCAGCTAATTGGTCGGTTGTTATAGTTGTTCTTACCGATACCCTTCCATCCCAATATCCAAGCATACTAACAGCATAGCTATCGACATTGTACCACACTCCTTCATGTTGAGCTATATTTCCCCATAACCCTATTGAAATTGTGCTACCTGCTGTTAATGTTCTACGACCAACAACAATACTACCACTAGTCTTGTTTTCAATCGTTATAAAAGCATGCCCATTCCATCACCTTCTTTATAATACGAAAAGGCGTTAAGATATATTTGTCCAGAAGAAGCATAAGCATACAGTGTATATGTAGTGGCATATACACTAAAAGTTATAACTAATGCAACTACAAAAGTAAAAAAGTTAAAAATTTTTTTGTTTATAACATATCCTCCTTATATCTATATTATAACACCCTTTGGTATTTTTGTCAATAGTCAAATTAAAATTTTTTTACAGCTGTTCATTTTTACTATAATACGACTTTAAGTAAGGATTTATTACTAATGAAAACTAAACTCGGTTCAAAATTTTGGGTTGCGCTTGTAATTTTTAGCCTATGCGGGCAGGTTGCCTGGGTGGTTGAAAATATGTACTTTAACGTATTTATTTATAAGATGTTTAACGCGAGCGCGGCGGATATTTCCCTTATGGTTGGGGCAAGCTCGGTTGCGGCAACCGTTACTACCCTTATTATAGGGGCACTTTCCGACAAGGTTGGCAAGCGCAAAATTTTTATTTGCGGGGGCTATATTACGTGGGGAATTTCTATTTTATGCTTTGCTTTGATTCGTGTTGACGTTATTTCTGCAATAATCCCCTCCACCCTTTCGGCAGCTGCGGTGGGCGTTACGCTTACTATAATTTTAGATTGCGTTATGACCTTTTTTGGTTCTGCCGCAAACGACGCTTGCTTTAACGCCTGGCTTACCGATAGCACCGATAGCACCAACCGTGGCGCTGCGGAAGGCATAAACGCAATGATGCCACTTGTGGCAATTTTAGTTGTGTTTGGCGGTTTTATGGGCTTTGACCAATCGCTTGCATCAAGCTGGACGCTAATTTTTATTATAATCGGCTCTGTAGTAGTTTTAATCGGCATTGCAGGAATATTTTTAATTAAAGACCCTGCAGTAAAAGCAACTGAAAACAATAAGTATTTTGCCAATATAATTTACGGCTTCCGCCCTTCGGTTATAAAGCAAAATTATCTGCTTTATTTGTGCCTTGGCGCGTTTGCAATTTTTAATATTTCAATTCAAACTTATATGCCGTATCTTATTTTATATTACGAAGTTTCGTTAAATATGAGCAACTACGTATTTATTATGGCGCCTGCAATTATTCTCGCTTCCGTCTTCACCTTTTTCTACGGAAAGACTTACGATAAATGGCGCTTTAAAAGGTCAGTTATTCCCACGATAATTGCGTTAGTTGCGGGATATGTACTACTCTTTTTATTTAAAGGAACGGTTTTAGTGTTTATCGGCTCGCTGTTTATGATGTGTGGATATCTTTCAGGGATGGCGATTTTCGGCGCAGTCGTGCGCGACTTAACTCCCCCTAAAAAGACGGGTATGTTCCAAGGACTTCGCATTTTTGCACAGGTTTTAATTCCCGGAATTATAGGCCCTGCAATCGGCGCGTGGGTACTTGCCGACGCTAAAAAAATAGTTGGCGGAGACGGTACTGAACAGTTTATTCCCAACGAAAATATATTTTTGGCTGCATTAATCGTAGCTGCCGTTTTGGCGATTGTTTTAGCTTTGGTTTTTATCGTTATTCACAAAAATAAAAACAACGAATTCGTTAACAAAATTTTTTATACTCTTCCTGAAAAGGTAGCAAATGATGATATTACAGAAGTAGAATAAGTAAGCAGTATTACATTATTAATAATATAGAAGCAATTTTATAAACTATTAGTAAAAAACTAGCGGCGCGAGTAAACTCGCGCCGCATTTAATTTATTTAGCGCTTTAACCCCCCGAGGCAATTAATTTGCCTCGGGGGGGATTAAGCTTAAACACCTTTATTCCTTTTATAAAAGCAAGCAAACGAAATATATACGATTGCTAATACACAAAATACGAAATAATTCGTTATCGCAGGTCATAGTGTATCCACCCTCTATTACGCTATGACTAAACACGACGGCATGCCCCGTAAAAACTAAAACCATAAACGAAACAATTATACATATTAAAGAATTTTACTGTTTTTAACTCCAAAGTTAATTGCAATACCCAAAATGAAAATTATATACGGTATAACCATAGCAACAGTATAGTTAGACTTAAACGCCAATTCAGGTATTACTTAGACGGAATGATGTAAAATCATATCCCACATAGTTACGAAATAAAACCCTTTAGCACTTGACGAACTTGCTATCGGCATCATAAAGAATATTAAAATTTCTGTTACATTAACGCGATTGCTAGTGCATATTTAATGCTCTTTTTTATAATAAAATCCTAAATACTATATATTGTATATTAAAATGTTTTAATTACTTAAGGTATCGTAGTAATACTTTACCTCAAAAGCAATTATTTTGTCAATATTTGCCATAAAATTTTCTTAAAATATTTATGCTGCAATACGCTATGCGCCTTATGGGCAATATTTACTTAAATATGCCCGCATAAACGAGCAGTTGCAACCCCCCTCGACCGGGAGGATATAATTACTGCACAACAAAAAAACAGTTGCAACCTTTTGGTTACAACTGCTCTTTTTTGAAATCCGGCAACTCCTTTCTCGGCGACTGTATGGCGTATTTCAGTCGCCTCGGGCACCGTTCGCCTGCCTTGTTAGAGGCGAACTCATCTCGCAACGCTTTAACAGTGTACTACACTGTTAAAAGAAGTGCATTGCTCGTCCTCCCT
>SVIM01000013.1 GCA_015069485.1 Clostridiales bacterium
AGCCTACGAAATCGGCAGTTGCATTGCTGCCAAACGCACCGAGAGAACTGCCATACGAAGGTGCAAAGGAGATGCTTCTTGTAGAAGATATCGAGGATAGAGAGCTTTTGAAAAAACTGTTTGAAGCGATGTACGAGAAACTTCCCGAACCGAAGAAATAAACAAATTCCAATTTATCGAGACGTTAATCCTTACGGGAAATTTTCAAAAGTGTAGCACACTATACTTTGCAAGCAAAGTCGTGTGTTTTTGCAAAGCAAAAAAGTAAAGAGTAGCAAAATTTGCTACTCTTTTATAATGTCTAAAAAATCCCTATGGGAAGAGCGCTTTTTTTGCGTTCCCTTTTTTTAATTCGTTATTTCGTTTCGTTATTTTACCGTTTTGCGTTATTCGTCGCGCCGCATTACTAGTTATATTGTCGCGCCCTTCTACTCTCTATATTGTCGCGCCCCTTTACTCGCCTTTATTAAGCGTTAAAAATTCAAAGTGGTCGATAACGGTTTGCTTTAACGGCCTTGGATTAAAGCCGAATTCTAACTTACTTTTAGTAATGGGGAAGTCGGCGTTTTGCGCTATTGCCGAAAGCGCCGCTTTGGTATAAAGCGGACGGGTTTTTGTTATTTTTGCATAAAGCCACAAAAACGGAAGCCCTGCGTAAGCCACCCACATAGGGAGCGCAACCAAATTTTTTTTGCCTAAATGCTCTGCAAGATAGCCTAAAATTTCGTTTATTTTGCAGGGGCGGTTGGCGAAAATATAACACTCGCCACGCTTTGAATTATTTATTATATTAAAAAGCACTTCAGCCACGTCCCTTATATCAAAATCGTTATAGCCACCGTTTACGGAGGCAGGTAGCTTTCCGTTTGCAAAATCGAGCATTAGCTGCGACATATGGCTGTTTGAATAGTCGCCCGGGCCTAAAACGCTTGCAAAAAACAGTATGCTTGCGTCGAGCCCTTCCCTCGTGGCCTGCAAAACGATTTCGTCTGCCAACGCCTTTGCTTGGGCGTAGCCCCTATTTAAGCTTTGTGGCGTGGGGATATAATTTTTTAAGTCCTCCTCGCAAAAATTTTTAGGAAGGGAGGAGGTTGAGGATATATGTAAAAGCTTTTTAACGCTAAATTTTTTGCAGGCGGAAACCAAATTTTTAGTACCGCCGACCGTTACGGAATAAAGCTCGTCTAACTGCGAATTATCTATGCTAACCTTTGCAACCGTGTTAATAACTACGAAGGGCCCCTCCCCCACGAAAAGCCTTTCCACGTCGCTTAAATTAGTGATATCACCATATACGATATTCGGCGCGTTATCGCCAAAAATTTTATTTACCTTTTGCTTGCTTCGGGCAAGGCCGTAAACCTTACAGCCCTCTGCTAAAAGCTTTTTAGTTAACTGATTGCCAACGTAGCCGGTGCATCCCGTTACTATATAAGTTAAAGATTTATCCATATTTTACCCGCCTTATAGCCTTATTTTTATTATAGCAAAAGCATGCGCTTAAGTAAATAAAAAAAGCAGACGAAAGGTCTGCTTTTTAATTTTTAAGTATTTTATTTGCGATTATTTTTATCGCCGTCACGGTTGCTTGCGCTTGGGCAATTAGCGCAAGATAGACTGCTACAACCACAGCTACAACCGCAGCTACAACCGCTATTTTTGCCCTTAACCTTTTTATAAATCATACCGCCTATTATGCACGCTACTATTGCGCCCACCACGGCTAAAATTGCTATATCGACAGGGTTCATCACTTGTTCTCCTTTTTAAAAAATTTTAATTTACCCCTATTATATAGCGCAATTAACACGATTATTACTGCAACGAGCGCCACAACGATAAACGCCGTCCACCACCAAGTAAGAACGATATAAGTTAGCGAGCTTGCTATATAGGACGCCGTAAACCAAAACAAAAGCGTCCATTTAAGCTTGCCCTTGCCAAGCTCTCCCTTTGCCGTTGCAACCGTTGCAAAGCAGGGAATAGTTGCCATATTAAATACGATAAACGCTATAAGCGCCTGCCAGGTTATACCCGTTGCGGCAATCATAGCGACTACCTCAAAGCCGTCCTCGCCAAATTCTCCGCTTTCGATTAACACTCCTAACTGTTCAATGATTTCGGGGGTTAAAAGCTCGGCGTTTACCAAAAGGTCGGGGTTGGCTTGGAAAGCCGTTAAAATCACGGCAGCAAAGGTTAAAAACGCGGCAATAACGTTTTCCTTGGCAATTAAGCCCATAACTGCCGCCACCGCAAACACCCAACCGAAAGCCGATAACTGCACCCCGAAGCCCATAGGCGTAAATATAGGTTGTAAAAAGCTACCGATAGACGCTAAAATGGAGTTTTGTATGGTTAACTGCTCGCCGTCGATAATCTTCCAATCCCAGGTTACGTTGGTTAAGAACCAAATGATCACGGTAGAAAGTAAAATTATTGTAAATACCTTTTGTATATAGTGCTTGGTTTTATCCCAAAGATGAATCATTAACGATTGGAACCTAGGCATACGATAGTTAGGGAGCTCCATAATAAAGGGAGCAATATCGCCACGCTGAGTAGTTGAACGCATAAGTATAATGCTTACTATTGCAAGAATCAAGCCCAAAACGTACATAGAATAGGTTATTAAGTCGGCGTTGCCAAAGCCGAACGCCATTACTATACCGCCTGCTACGGCAGAAAGTATAGGAAGCTTTGCGCCACAGATGAAAAACGGAATAACCCTTAAGGTTAGCACCCTTTCCCTTTCGTCGATAAGCGTTCTGGTATTAATCATTGCAGGCACAGAACAGCCAAAGCCCATTATCATAGGAATAAACGCCCTGCCCGATACGCCAAAGTAACGGAAAATTCTGTCCATAATAAACGCAACGCGCGCCATATAGCCCGTATCCTCTAAAATAGAAAGAATCAATAAAAGGAATATAATTTGAGGAACGAAGCTTAAAACACCGCCTAAACCCGCAAGTATGCCGTCGTTAACGAGCCCTAACACCCAACCGCTTGCCCCCCAGGATTCTATTAAAGAGCCTAGCCAGCCGAATACGGTGGAGGTGAGCAAATTCATTAAATTAAAAAGGATTACGCCCGGTGAGAATACCGCTCCGTCGTAAAAGCAAGCCACTAACGAAGATAAAAAGCCTTCTTCCATTTCGAGTGCGGGGAGCGAGAAAATCGTGCCTAAATAAAATAAATCCTCGGAAAAGGTTAAGTGGAAAATGCCGAATAAAATTACCAAAAAGATAGGTATGCCCCACACCTTATGCGTTAAAACCTTATCTACCTTGTCGGTTTTGCTTAAGCTGTTTGCGCTTTTTTGCGACTTTGCCTTCGTTATAGAAAAGTTTGCCGATATGTATTTGTATCTTTGGTCGGCGATAAACGCTTCTAAATCCTCGCCAAAGCCGTTTTCAATTTCTAAAAGAGCCTGCCTTGCGCCCTTTCTTTCCGTTTCAATTTCGTCGTTTTCTAAAAGCTTTATTGCGTGAAAAAGGGGAGATTTTACGTCCTTTTGACTATAAAAGCCAAGCGCTTTTTCAATTTCGTTTTGCAATACACCCTTAAGTATGCTTGAACCAACGCGCTTTTGTTGCATTTCGATTGCACGGCGCATAAGCTCCTTTATGCCCTTGCCCGTAAGCGCAGAAACGGCAACGACGGGCACGCCCAACGCCTTTTCTAACGCGGTAATATTAATAGTATCGCCCGCCTTTTCCACCTCGTCCATCATATTAAGCGCAACTATTACGGGAACGTCCATTTCTAAAAGCTGGGTGGTTAAATACAGGTTGCGCTCTAAATTGGTTGCGTCCACTACGTTTATTACGGCGTCGGGGGCTTCGTCCAAGATATAATTTCTTGAAACGACCTCCTCGGGCGTGTAGGGAGAAAGAGAATAAATTCCGGGTAAATCGACTATATTTACGGGGGTTTTGCCCTTTTTATAAATTCCTTCGCGCTTATCGACGGTTACGCCAGGCCAGTTACCGACGTGCGCCGTTGCGCCCGTCAACGCGTTAAAAAGCGTAGTTTTGCCGGAGTTGGGGTTGCCTGCCAAGGCGAAATTTTTCATATTTCCACCTCCACGCAAGCCGCTTCCGCAATGCGAAGGGTAAGCTCGTAGCCCCTTATCGTTATTTCCAAAGGGTCGCCAAGCGGGGCTTTTTTTCTTAATAAAACCTGCGCGCCGGGGGTTACGCCCATATCGAAAAGCCTTCTTCTAATTTTTCTTTCTTCAGTTAATACCGCTTTGATTTTACCGCTTTCGCCAACGGCAAAATCACACAGTAATTTAATCATTTTATTCCTCCAAATACGGCGCGATAGCGTCGCTATAAAAAAACTTTAACAAACTTAACCGCGGTTTAGTTTTTACGCTAAAAAATTAAACCTAAACCGCTTATGCTTAATTTACGATTATATTATATTCATTAAATATTCCTTTGTCAACAAAAATTAACCGTAGTTAAGTTTTTTATATAAAAAAATTACGCGCCAAAATAATGGCAACGCAATTTTTTACGGCTTATATTCCGTTATTATTAAGTTATCTTTTAAACTTATCTAAAGGGTAGTATTTTGCAAGCCCGCCCGAAGAGGTTTCGCGGTAGCCACAAAGCAAATCCTTACCCGTGTTATACATAGTTTTTACGATTAAGTCGAAGGATATTTTTCTGGACGAGGCCAAGAAGTTGGCAAGCGAAAGCGCGTTGATTGCGCGCATTGCAGCAACGGCGTTGCGCTCGATACAAGGAATTTGCACCAAGCCTGCAATAGGGTCGCAGGTTAAGCCAAGGTGATGCTCCATAGCAACCTCCGCGGCGTATTCAATTTGGTCCAAGCCCATTTCGAAAAGCTCTGCAAGGGCGGCAGCCGCCATTGAGCAAGCCGAGCCGATTTCCGCCTGACAACCGCACTCTGCGCCAGAAATTGAAGCGTTCTTTTTAATGATATTGCCTATAACGCCACCCGTTGCAAGCGCCTTTACTATTTGCTCGTCGGTAAAGCCCTTGTAGTCCTGCATATATTTTAAAACGGAAGGCACAACCCCGCATGAGCCACAGGTGGGGGCAATAACTATCGTTCCGCCCGCCGCGTTTTGCTCGCTGGTTGCAAAGGCGTACGAGCATACTAATCTGTTTTCCTTCGTTTGCGCCGACTCGTCTATATGACGCTTGTTATACAGCGTTTGCGCACGACGCTCCGTGCCTAAAATGCCGGGAAGCACGCCGGTGGTGGTTAAGCCCTCGTGTATGGTATTTTTCATTTGCTCCCAAACCTTGGAAAGATATTCTAAAAGCTCTTCCCCCTCGCACTCTACCGCATACTGCCAAATGCGGATATTTTTATTTTTGCAATAATCGGCGATTTCCTTGTAGGTATTTAAGGGATATATGGCGTCGTTTGAGTATTTTGGAAGGGCGGAAGCATCTTCGCCCTCGAACAAAATAGAGCCGCCGCCAACGGAATAAACACGCTCGCACAATACCTCTTTCCCGCCGACTAAAACCTGAATATCCATAGTGTTGGGGTGCTTGGGACAGGGCGTTTTTCTATCGAAAATAACCTCGCAGGGAAGGGGCAACGCCGTTTCGACGATAACCTTGTCGGTGCCGTGCCCTTCGCCCGTAAGCGCTAACGAGCCGTAAAGCGTAACCCTTAAAGCCTCCGCTTGGGGATTGTTGCGCTTTACAAGCTTAATTGCCCTTTCGGGGCCCATTGTGTGAGAGCTTGAAGGCCCCCTACCCATTTTATATAATTCACGCAAAGACTGCATAATTTTTCTCCTTACCGTAAAATATTTTTTTTGCGCTAAAAAATTTAACCTTTTTATTATAGCGCAAAAATTATTTTAAAACTGCGCTAATTGCCCGTTATTTGCCACATATTACGGGGGCAATTACCTTTTTTACAAAAAAGCGTTACTGCTTTTTTATTTAAATTTCTATTAAAAATCCCCTATCTTTAAGCTTTTTTTCGATTTCGTTTAACGCTTGCTCGCTGTTTGCCGAAACGGTGTGGTAGTGATAGCCGTCGGTAACCGACATAAGGGGCTTTGACGCGCCCGAAAATAGCGAACGGTACAGCTCCTCTACGTGCATACGGTTGGTTAAATCAATCCTTGCGGAAATTCTGCCGTATACCCTGTGATTTACGAAAACCTCGTCAATTCTTCCGCCACAGTCTATTATTAAAAATCCCTCTTCTACCATCTCCTCAAAGGTATGCCTGCATTTAAACACCCTTTTAACCGTGCTTTTAGTGCTTAAAATATAGCCCTTGTTGGTAGCGATAATATCGTATCCGTTTGCGCGTAAAACAGCAATATCCTTCACTATAACCTGACGGGACACTTTAAATTTTTCCTTTAAAACGCTTGCGGTTAACGGTACTTCCACGTTGCCGATTAAGCTTAAAATTTCCCGCCTTCTTACTTCAGCCTTCATTTTAATCCTCCAAGGGGCATAGGTTTTTAAGCGATAAGTCAAGTATAGGCGCAGAGTGAGTTAACGCTCCGCTCGAAACGAAGTCAACGCCACAGTCGATTATATTTTTAATGTTTTCCCTGGTAACGTTACCACTACACTCCGTTTGCGCCCTGCCTGCGATATATTCTACGGCTATTTTCATTTCTTCAGGCGTCATATTATCGAGCATAATTATATCTGCACCGGCTTCTACCGCCTCTTTTACCATATCTAAATTTTCTACCTCCACTTCGATTTTTCTTACGAAGGGAGCGTATTCCCTTGCCATTTTTACGGCGTTTTTAATTCCGCCTGCCGCGCCGATATGGTTGTCCTTTAGCATAACGCCGTCCGAAAGGTTGTAGCGATGGTTGTTTCCGCCACCCACCTTTACTGCGTACTTTTCAAAAATTCGCATATTAGGCGTGGTTTTTCTGGTATCTAAAAGCTTGGTTTTGCTACCTTGCAAAAGCTGGGCAACCGAGCGAGTGTAGGTTGCAATTCCGCTCATCCTTTGCAAATAGTTTAACGCGGTGCGCTCGCCCGATAAAAGCACGCGGATATCGCCTATAATTTCCGCTAAAATTTCTCCGCACTCTACCTCGTCGCCATCCTTTGCAAAAAAGCAAATTTGCGTTTTATTATCTAAAATTTTAAAGGTTCGCTCAAAAACGGAAAGCCCGCAAATTATACCCTTTTGCTTTGCGATAAGTTCTACCTTTCCCTTTTTGTATTCTGGCATAACGGCGTTTGTAGAAACGTCCTCCTGCGAAATATCTTCTAAAAGCGCAAGCTTAATTAATTCGTCCGTGTGCAATACGTCGGTTACGGGGTTATTCATTTTCGTTCGCCTCCTTAATAGCGTTTAAAACGGTTTGTTTATATGCTTTTAAAATAGTGTTTATGTTGCGGTATTTTTGCGAATTGATTTTGCGCTTTGCCTGCAATGCTTGCGCCATATTGTTGGGGCAATAGCTGCTTTTTATATCTTGCGCCGCCCTTTTTGCAAACACCAAGCTTTCTAAAAGCGAGTTAGAAGCAAGCCTGTTTTTGCCGTGTACGCCGTTGCAACAGGTTTCCCCCACGGCGTATAGCCTTTGCATAGAGGTTTTGCCCTTGGTGCTGCTTTTTATTCCGCCCATAAAGTAGTGCTGGGAAGGAACTACGGGGATGCACTCCCTAAACACGTCGTAACCTTCGTCCAAGCAACGCTGAACTATGGTGGGGAAGTGGCTTAAAACCTCTTGCCTTTCGATAGTACGCATATCAAGCCATACGTGATTAGTTTTATCCTTTTCCATTTGCTTTAAAATTTCTTTGGTAACTATGTCCCTTGGCTGAAGCTCGTCGCAAAAGCGTGCAAAGTTTTTATCTAAAAGAATTGCGCCTTCACCGCGGACTGATTCCGAAATTAAAAATCTTCTGCCCTTCTTTTTAGAATAGAGCGTGGTGGGATGAACCTGCACGTAATTTATGCTTTTAATTTCTACGCCGTGATTAATGGCTATTGCCAAAGCGTCGCCCGTTAAAATACGGAAGTTTGTAGAATTTTCGTAAATTCCACCTATTCCACCCGTAGCCAAAACGGTGTAGTCCGCCAAAATTTTTAACAGCCTGCCGTTTTTAGTATCCTTTGCAACTATGCCGTAGCATTGATTGTTTTCTGCGATTAAATCGAGCATAGTCATATACGGAACGATTAAAATGTTCTTTTTTGAACGAGCCTTTTTCATAAGGCAGGTAGTAATTTCCTTGCCCGTACAATCCTCGTGGAAGAGTATGCGGTTTTTGCCGTGTCCGCCTTCGCGAGTGTAGGCTAACGAGCCGTCCTCCTCCCTTTCAAAATCGACGCCGACGCTTATTAAATCGTCTATAATTTCGCGCGAGCCTTTAATCATACACTCAACGGATTCCTCGTCGTTTTCGTAATGGCCTGCGCGCATAGTGTCGTTGAAATAATCTTCAAAATCGCTATCGTCCCTAAGGCAACAAATGCCACCCTGCGCCAAATAACTGTCGCTAATGGCGGGGGCGTCCTTACAAATTATTAAAATACTCTTGTCTTCCGGTAAATTTATTGCGCAATTTAGCCCGGCAACGCCCGTGCCCACGATTATTACGTCGTATTTCTTTCCTAATTTTATCATGTCGCTATGCTCCTAAAGAATAAACGCCCTTTGCCCTACGGTAAAAACGAGGTTTTTATTATAACGGCACTTTAAAGGCTATAATCTTTCAATTACAAGTTTACACCTAAACTTTACACCTGTCAAGTACACGTGTATATATTTTTAAAATTTTTATACGGTGCAGATTATTATTTATAATAACGCTCCCCCTGTTTAACGAAATAATTAATAGGCGCTATTAAAAATAATTTTTAAGCGGCAAAGCCGAAAAGCAAAATAAAAAAACCCGAAAAACTAATTGTAAACAACAAAGCTTTAAAAGATTTTTACAAATAACAAAGCCCCGAAAAGATTTTCACAAATAACAAAGCCCGAAGCGATAAAAATCGCTTCGGGCTAGTTAATAAGGTTAATTTTTATGGGAGGTTCACCTTAAGGCGCGTTTATTGCGCCATAGCAGTTATTAATAATTTTTAGCTTCGATTTCAAAATATGCCTTGGGATGCGCGCAAACGGGGCATAATTCGGGTGCGCTTTCGCTTACCTGAACGTGACCGCAGTTACGGCACTTCCAAACGTGTAAGCCAGTCTTTTTAGTAAATACTTCGTCGTTTTCAACGTTAGCGGCAAGCGCTAAATATCTTTCTTCGTGGTGCTTTTCAACCGCTGCAACGGCGCGGAACTTTCTTGCAATTTCCACAAAGCCTTCTTCTTCGGCAACGTCTGCAAACTGCGCGTACATATCGGTCCATTCTTCGTGTTCGCCAGCAGCGGCAGCCTTTAAGTTTTCAAGGGTAGAGCCAATACCGTTAAGCTCCTTAAACCACATTTTTGCGTGTTCCTTTTCGTTATCGGCAGTTTCTAAAAATAAAGCTGCAATTTGCTCGTAGCCTTCTTTTTTAGCCTTGCTTGCAAAGTAAGAATATTTGTTTCTCGCCTGCGATTCACCTGCGAACGCATACCATAAATTAGCTTCCGTTTTGCTTCCTTTAAGTTCTTTTGCCATAATTATATCTCCTTAAAAAGATTATTGTTTTGTTTGTAGCTATATATTATCACAAAAAAAACGGCTTGTCAAGCATTTTTTATTAATAGGATTGAATATTATTAATATTTTTTAATTTTATTTTTTAAGGTTAAACGCCCGATAAATTTCCATTAAAACTTTTAAAGTAACGCCTATCGCCCGCTTAAATTTTGCGCCTTTTACCTTTATCGACAAAATATTTCATAACTATATAAAATAAAAATAGCCGTTAAAAATAAAATAAAGTGTAAATCTTTTGCGAGGTGTTTTTTATGAAGCTTTCTTCACTTTTTGGCAAAACGGTGCAAAGCGCAAATTCAAGCGTGAGCGGTTATTTGGTTTCGGTTAGCGTTTTACAAAATAAAATTGCATATTTAACCTGCGTTGACGGCGACGAAAAGAAGTTTTTTGTAGATATTGATAGCGTAATATGCCTTAACGAACGCATTATTTTTAGTAATTTAGCCACGGTTTTAAAGCGCTGTGACACGGTGCGGTTAGGAAAGCCCTGCTATTTATACGACGGCAAATTTATGGGGTATTTAACGGATTTTGAGGTTAAGGGCGCAACGCTTAAATACGCCGTTGTGGGCAACAGAAAATTTTGCGTGGATGATTTATGCTTTGGCGACGCCGTTATTATAAATAAGGAAGCGCGCCTTAAATGCGCCGTTAAAAAGGGAGATAAAATTTTGTTTAAAAAGGGCGAAAAGCTTTCGCCACAGCTTATGCAATCGGCAAAACTAAACGGCGAATATATTCAAACCCACCTTAAAAGCTTATAACAATATATAACGCGCGCTATTTAACGGTTAACGCTTTCGCGCTAACATTTAAATTTTTGCGTGCCAACTCTTATAGGTTTATCCACTTGTTATCAACGCAAAAAGACTAACGGAATTTCCGTTAGTCTTTTTATTAACTAAACCCTTTACACGGCATTTGCGCTCTCTTTTTTGCGTTAATTAAGGGATATTGTGGGGTTAATTTGTTTTTGCAATAAGACAAGCCTGTCCCCCACCACCGATAGTACCGTCGCATTAGTCCCACGCCGCCGAGAGTGCCGTCGCATTAGTCCCACGCCGCCGAGCGTACCGTCCAAACAGTCCCCACCGCCGAGAGTGCCGTCCAAACAGTCCCCCACCGCCGATAGTACCGTCGTATTAGTCCCCCACCGCCGAGAGTGCCGTCCAAACAGTCCCCCACCGCCGAGAGTGCCGTCAAGGCAATTTTTTGCAGATATAATTAATTTAGTTAAAAAACAAACTAAAAACCCATAAAGCAAAAAGTATAAATAGCCAACCTGCGCCCGTCGCTTGCGCCGAGGGCGAAGAATAGTTTTTACCCCCTTCCCCCTTTTCGCGTTGCGACGGGCTTTTTTTATCGTCACTTATAAGGTTATTATAAAATATATGGTCTTGTAGGTCGTGTTTTCCGTCGTTATTCCAGTCCATTATTCATCCCCCCTTTTAACGGCGTTTGCGCGGACGATATTACGCAAAAATTCTTTTTTACGCTTGTCGCTCATTTGTTGATAACCAAGCTCCACCACGAACGAACGCAATTCGGCAACGCTTTTTACCCCAAGCTGGCGCACCTTAATAAGGCTACCTTCGTTAATCATATTTATAAGCTGACCAACGGTTTTACAGCCGGCGCGCATTAAACCGTTTTGCGCCCGCACAGAGATATTTAACGAAGTAACTTCCGTATCGCAAAGCTTTTGCGTAAAATTCATTTCGAAAAACGCGCCTTTACCAAAAACGGAAATAAGGGTGTGCAATACCCCGTGCTCGTTTATCTCGTTAAATAATTCTTCTACAATAACATTTTCGTTCATAAGAACACCTCCAAAAAATTTGTATTCTTATTATAACATATCGTTTTTGCGGTGTAAAAAATTGCGAATTTTTTCCTATTTTAATAAAAACCGAGCAAAAATTTTCCTTTTTTAATAAAAAAACGCCTATTTTTTACCGCATTTTAAAAAAATAGAAATTTTTTTCACCGCGATTTTATTGTGGTATAATAAAAGATTAAAGCTTTTTCATATTTTCAAACGGTAGCCAAGGCATACAACCTACGGTTGATAATATGCGCCTGCGGTGGCAATATACAGTCCAAAGGCTTGATGATATACTCGCTAAAGGCGAGATGATACACACCTTACTCCGTGCAGTTATGATATTTCAAGTCTGCGACTTGAATAAAAAAAACTGCAGAAAATTTACCCTTTTCTGCAGTATTTTTTGGCGCACCCGCCGAGAGTCGTAAGGAGAGCTTGCTCGACGGAATAGCGTATCGCTACGCACGAGCGTCGATCGCGTCCATATTTCGTTTATCGAGGCGGGGAGACTTTTAAAGGCTTGGGTTTTTTATAATAACCCAAGCCTTATGTGGCGCACCCGCCGAGAGTCGTAAGGAGAGCTTGCTCGACGGAATAGCGTATCGCTACGCACGAGCGTCGATCGCGTCCATATTTCTTTAATCGAGGCGGGGAAGTAAAAGGCGCGAATAGCTTTTTGCTATTCGCGCTATGGCGCACCCGCCGAGAGTCGAACTCAGATCAAAGCCGTCGGAGGGCTCCGTTTTATCCATTAGACTACGGGTGCTTAAAAGCATTTAATTTATGTTGCAAGGGTTGCCACCTCAACCACCGCAAAGCGGTCCCCCTTCCCCTCTCGAGGGGAAGGCAAGTTTACCGCAACGCGCGATATTATCGCGCATTTCACGATTGCGTAATCAATCATTTCACTTTAAGCGCAGCTTAAAATTTTACTCGCGCCAGCGAATTTCACCCAGCAAAAGCGTAGCGTAAAGCTTCTCGCGCAAGCGAATTTCACTAAACGCCAACGACGTTAACTACCCCATATAGTTGGGGCAATTTGCGCATTCGGGCTTAGAACCGCATTTATAAATATCGCTTGCCGTATCAGTTTCACTTAAATATCCCTTTATACGATTTACGAACACAAGCTTATCTTTAAGCATACCGTGGGCGCGTTTTACGTAGCCTTCAAGCTCGCCTTGATATTCTTCGATTTCCTCTTCGTCGTCGGAATATTTCATACACTCTGCCATTGCAAGATAATATTCCATTTCGATATTTTCTTTAAAGGTTACGGGAATGCCCGATTTGTTAACGTATTCGGAATAAAGCTTTTGCCTTGCATCAAACGAGTCGATTAAGCAACCGTTTAATTTTGCGTGCCTATCTTGGGTTGATTCCGTTCTGGGAACCAAGCCGTTGCTTTCTAATTTTTCTAAATCTTCTAAAGCGCGGTACTTATTGCGATACATATACGCGCGAAGAAGCGTACCTATTTGCACGTTAAGCCCGTGAGGCTTACCTTCTAAAACCTTACATTTTTCTATCGTTTCGTAAGAAATATCATACATACGCTTGCAATATTTTGCTCGCTCTTCGCTAGTTAAATCGTTGCTTTCTAAAACTAATAGCAATAAATAATTTCTAAAATTATTTACAAAACAATCTAACATTAATCTTAATTCAGTATCTTCAAGCGTAGATATTTGCTTTAATATATTTCTGTATCCGCCCATACAGCTTAAAAAATCGGGCTTGGAAATAAATTCAGCATCCTCTTTGCGTTGACGAAGAGCATAAAAATTAAGGGTATGCTTTGCAAAGGCTAACGCCACCTTAAGCTCTTCAGTAGGGTCAATTACGCTATCTTCAAAATATTCGATATCCTTTAAAACGCCCGCAGGAGATTCGCCTAAAATATTAACCGTATATACGTAGCTTATAATGTATTGCGCCATTTCGTAATTAGTGTAAATAGCGTTTGCGTTGTGTGCTAAAATTTTACTTCTCGTTCCGTCGCGATTAAAAATTATAGACATAGTGTTTTCTTCGACGTGCTGTTTTGAGTGCCTATTCCAAAACTCCACAGAAAAAGCTTCAAGCATAGCTTCTTCGTCGGTGGGGTCGCCCTTATAAATATAGCCTTGCATACCCGTAGTGTCGGAGGGAAGATCCTTGTCGTTTTCAGAAAAGTCGATAAAGAAGTTATGTATTTTGTCTGCCTGAAGCTTTGCAATTAAATAGCCCCACTCGAACGCAAGATTGTGCGAAATTATGTTTACGTTTTTAGTTGCATCCTTATTGTAATAATTAGGGTGCCTTTTTAATAAAATTATTGCTTGGTCACAAGCGTTCATTTGGCTTATAACCTTATCGGGCACGTACAGCGTATTGCGCCTTTCACGCAAAAAACCCCCTACTATGCACGAAACACCGGCTTTTTTATCTCTGCTTTGCGTTTCTATTCTTTCGGCAAGCTTTACAGCAAAGTCACCTGCTCCACTCCAACCTATAAACACCTTACTCATCTTTCGTTCTCCCCCTTTTTATAATATGCTTTTGCACTCGTTTATATTTTTTTGAATTTGATTAATCGCGTCGCTTACGTGCTTACCGTCAACCAAGGCGTGATTTACCGTAACGTTTAAGGTAATTTTCCACCTTTCGTTCTCTTCAACGTACTTGCCCCAGCTTATTCTGGGAATAGACGCGTTTTTGATATCGTCGGGAATAGGGTCGGAAATTTGCACGTAATCTAACCAGGGCAGGCAAGAAAAATAGTAAACGTCGTTTTTATCGTCGTTAAAATCCTTGTTGCCGCCAAACTTTTGGGTGTAATCAATATACTCCCTTACCGTTTTTACAAAATCGTCCGCGTTTTGCTTGTAGGGGATTTTGCAGGTTTCAAAGGTTTGGTTGGGCATTAAAACGGTTATGGACGGATTGGGCGCTTCGTATTCTACGACTCCGCAATCTTCAATTCTTTGCCTAAGGGCAGGCACGGTGTTTAAAGCCTTTACCACTAAATATAAAAAGTCGGCGTAAAAGTTACGGTTATTTGCTTTTTTAAAATTGATATATTCAGTAATATCTAACCTAACCGTTACGGCGTAGGTGGGGTTAGAAAAGGCGGAAAACCACTTATAAGCCTTTTTTCTTTCCCACGATTCTATATCTATAATTTTCATATTAGCCCCCTTATATGCTTGAATTAAGCGTATTTTTGCACTATTATCTTTAAAATTTCAACAACCTTTTCCATGCTTTGCACGGGCACGAATTCATTAAGCCCGTGGGCGTTGTGCCCACCCGTGCAAATGTTGGGACAGGGTAGCCCCTTAAACGAAAGCCCCGAACCGTCCGTTCCGCCCCTTATGGGTTGCACTATGGGCTTAACCCCCACCTCTTGCATTGCCGAAACGGCGTTTTCTACCAAGTGGAAGTGATTTTTTATAACCTCTGCGCAGTTATAATACTGGTCGTGCATTTCAAGGCTTACCTTGTTAGGATATTTTTTTCTTACCGCATTGTAAACCCCGTTTACGAAAGCCTTTCTTCTTTCAAACTCCTCTTTAGAGTGGTCGCGCACTATTCCGCAAACCTTTGCGCTTTCAACGCCCCCTGAAACCTCGGTTATAAAGTAATAACCCTCCACACCCTCGGTGGTTTCAGGTCGCTCGGCTTCGGGAAAGGCGGAAATAATTTCGTTTGCCAAAACCACGGCGTTAATCATTTTGCCCTTTGCAACGCCGGGGTGAATATTTACGCCCGAAAGGTTAAATGTGAAGGCTGCGCCGTTAAAGGTTTCGTAACAGATTTCGCCTATTTCTTCACCGTCCACGGTGTAGGCAAAATCGCAACCGAAGGAAGCGACGTCAAAGCGGGAAGCGCCGTTACCGATTTCTTCGTCAGGGGTAAAGGCAACGCCTATCTTGCCGTGCTCAAATTCGGGATGAGTTACGATAAATTCCACAAGCTCCATAATTTCGGCAACGCCTGCCTTATCGTCCGCGCCTAAAATAGTCGTTCCGTCGGAGGTAACGATATCTTGACCGATATAATTATTTAAGGCAGGGAAGTCGTTCACCCTTATATATTCCCCGCTGAGTAGGGGAATATCCCCACCTTTATAGCCCTTTAGCACCTGGGGCTTAACGCCGTAGCCCTTGGGCTGACTTACCACGTCCATATGCGCGATAAAGCCGATTGAAGCCTTTGGCGTAGGCGTATTTGCGGGGATTGACGCATACACGTAGCCGTTTTTATCCATACGGGCGTCCTTTAAGCCAAGCGCAAGCAATTCTTCTACGAGCGTCTTTGCAAGGTTTAGCTGGCAGGCTGACGAGGGCATAACCTTATCGTTTTGCGCATCAGACGGCGTATCTATTTGAACGTATTTTAAAAACTTATGCAATACTGACATAGCCTCTCCCTTTTGCGACGAAAGCGCAAACAAATTATTTAAACGCGTTTAATTCTTCGTTGTAATAATAGCCAATGGACTGCAAACGGACGCAAATTTCCTCGGCATCCTCGTCCGTTTTCTCGCAAAAATCTTGCAAGGAAGAATATTCGTCCCTAAGCTTGGTGTTTATAAACGATAGTAAAATAAAATTATCTTGGGGTAGCATTTAGCACCTTTTAAAAATTTAATACAAAATAATTATAGCATATTCAAATATAAATTTGCAAATATTTTATTTTATGTTATAATATTTAAGCGAAGTCACAACGAAAGTTGATTATAAAAATTAATTTTTTTGCGTTTTAGCGAAAAAAGCATAAAAAAGACGGGCGTTTTTAATGGCGCGTACCACCTGCGGTTTGCAACCGAAAAATAACGCCGAGCAATTTGCAGTACTTTTACGCCAAAAATCAACCTTTCGTCGTAACGGGGCAACATTTAAAAGTAATTAACTTTTAGGGTATTTTATGGAAAAGAAGACTGTAGTAGTTGGAATGAGCGGGGGCGTAGATAGCTCGGTTGCCGCCCTTTTGTTAAAGGAGCAGGGCTATAACGTTTTAGGGCTTTATATGCTTAACTGGGAAGAAGAAGATATTAACGGCGCGTGCACCGCGGAAAACGATTTCGTCGACGTGCAAAGGGTGTGCTCGCTATTAGATATTCCCTATTATAGCGTAAATTTTGCAAAAGAATATCAAGATAGAGTTTTTAAATATTTTTTAGAAGAATATAAGGCGGGCAGAACGCCCAACCCCGACGTTTTGTGCAACAGAGAAATTAAATTCGGGCCGTTTAGGCAATACGCGCTATCGTTAGGGGCGGACTATATTGCCACGGGGCACTATTGCGGAGTGGACCACAACAAAGACGGCCACCACTATTTAACCAAGGTAAAGGACCAAAACAAGGACCAAACCTATTTTTTAAATCAGGTGAGGGAAGAACAGCTTAAAGAGGTTTTATTTCCCCTTTCCTCGCTGGATAAATCGGAGGTTAGAGCCATTGCCGAAAAGCACGGCCTTGCCACCGCGAAAAAGAAGGATTCGACGGGAATTTGCTTTATCGGAGAAAGAAATTTTAGGCAATTTTTGCAGACCTATTTACCCGCGCAAAACGGAAAAATATTAACCCTTGAAGGCGAAGAGGTTGGCGAGCATATTGGACTTATGTACTATACGATAGGCCAAAGAAAGGGCTTGGACTTGGGCGGAAAAAAGGGCGAAAGCGGAAGATGGTTCGTAGTTAAAAAGGATATGCAAAACAACGTCTTGTTCGTATCGCACGGGGACGAAAGCCCCCTTTATTCCAAGGCTTGCACGGCGGAAAAATGCAATTGGATAGGGTATATCCCCCCTTCAACACCATTTGAGTGCACGGCAAAGTTTAGGTATAGGCAACAGGAGCAAAAGGTTTTGGTAACGCTTGACGGCGACACGGCAAGGGTGGAATTTAAAGAAAAACAGCGCGCCGTAACCGAAGGTCAATACGCCGTGTTTTACGATAGCACCCGTTGCCTTGGCGGCGGTGTTATAACCAAGGTAGAGTATTAATCCCCCCCTTTAAGCAACTAAAAAAATTATATATTTTATTTAAATTAAACGGATTTTTAATTTTAAGATTTACACCAACTCCACCACTTAAAATACGGTTGTTTTTAGTGCAATAAACGATAAAAAAGGATAGCGAAGCACTCGCTATCCTTTTACTATTAGACTAATAAGGGGCAGTTACGCCGCTTTTTTGGGGCTTTTTTTAAGCTCCTTTTTAATTTCTTCACAAGTTTGGGTGTATTCTTCCTGCGTTTGCACTTCTATTCCGTCCAACACGGTTTGAAGCTTGTATTCGTCGGAAAGATATTTAATGGTTTGGAAGCCTATGGTAGCCGTAAGCACGCCGTTTGCCAAGCCTTGAATAGAGGAATCTACCACCGCAGAAATTGCCGTGCCTAAAATGGGAATACCCTTCATTGCGTCGCCAAGCGTTTTTACCACGCCGTTACCGATTTGCATACCGCCAAGCCCGTAGGCAATTAGCGAATTTTGAAGCACCCTTGCAAAGATTTTTACGAGCTTTGCATCCGAAGGACGGAAGCCGTATAAATACACGATATCCTTTACCATTTGCAAGTTTATAACCGAAACGAGCATTGCATCTATGGCGTTGGCTTGCGAAATTGCCGAATACGCCGCCGATTTTAAAGAACTGCTGAATATTATACTTTTTGCCGATTTTTTAACGGACTTTGAATAAAGGTTAGTAAGGCAAGCTTTAATTTGCTCTTCGTCCTTTTCCTTTAAGGCAAGGCTTAAATTTTGCACTACCTCGTCCTCGTACCAGCCCACGCCCTCTACCGTATTGTTAAAGTCGATAATTTTTTCGGCAATAGAGTGGCGAAGCTTTTTGTTATGCGCTTGCGCCTTTACGGCAAAGTTAGAATTTACGTTGGTCATAAAATATTCCGACTTGGAAATTTTTACGAGTGGCACTATGTAAAAGATAATGAGTATAGCCACCGAAACGACCGCTGCCGCAATGCCTGCGTAGGTGTTTAACTGCCAGATTTGCATAGTTGCAGAAAACAGACAATAGCCCATAAAAACGCCGATTAGCGTTGCTATTATTTTAAGCCAAAGCCTTGCGCCCTTAACGTTTTGACGCTTTACGTACTTTTGCTGATATTCGTAAATGGTCATTTTTTCACCCGTAGGGCTTTTGCTTTGATTATTTATTGAACCGTCGTTTTGATTTGCGTCGCCTTGCTCTTGCAGGGTTAACGCTTTATCTAAAGTATCTTTTTTCATTTTTTTCTCCTAAACGAGCGCCTTTTCGCGCCCCGAAGATTAAGTATATTTTTACCGTCGCTAAAAATTCACAGCGTAGCTCTTCTTATTATATTTTCTACCGCAACGCGCGACGACGGCGCGCATTTCACGATTGCGTTAGCAATCATTTCACTTTAAGCATAGCTTAAAATTTCACTCGCGTTAGCGAATTTAACTCGCGTTAGCGAACTTCACCGAACGCTACCAGCGTTCTAAATATCAATACTAAATTTATAAAGCTCGCTTTTGCTTACGCCCCTATCCTTTGCCGCCCTTTTAACGGCTTCCTTTTTATCGAGCCCCTGCGAAATATAGTGAAGAATATGCTCTTTTTCCGTAAGCTCGCACAAGGGGTTTTTAACTTCCTTTGCGCCTTCTACTATCAACACGAATTCACCGCGCTTTTCCCCCGTAAGCCCCTGCGATAAATTAAAGCTTACAGCCTCCTCGTGGAGCTTTGTAATTTCCCTTACGGCGCACGCTCTTCTTTCGCCAAAAACGGAATAAATCGAGGATATATAGCGGTCAACGTCCTGCGGAGCACAATGGAAGCACAAGGTTAAATCTAAATTTTTATAACGCTCTAACAGCCTTTCACGCTCGCCCGATTTGTCGGGTAAAAAGCCCAAAAAGGCGAATTTTTCGGAAGGGAGCGCAGACAGAATAAGCGCAGATAAAAAGGCGTTTGCGCCGGGTATTACGGTGTAGGGCACGCCACGCTCTTTAAGCTGAACGCAAACGGTGTTGCCCGGGTCGGAAATTACGGGCATACCTGCGTCGGAAATTACCGCTATCTCTTTACCCTCTTCGTGAGCGGAAATTATTTTTTCCGCCGCTTCCCTTTCGTTAAACTTATGGCAGGAAAAAAGCGGTTTTTTAATTTCGTACGCGTTTAAAAGCTTAATAGAGTGGCGAGTATCCTCGCAAAAAATTAAATCTACCGCCTTTAAAACCTCTAACGCCCTAAGCGATATATCCTTTAAATTGCCTATCGGCGTTGCTACAAAATAAATCATATTCTACCTTTGCCTTTTTGCAAAAATTAATTCTCTTTTGCCGTAAATTTTTGGCAAGCTGACCTAACCTACGGTGCAAATCGCGCCAAATTCCCACTTTGGGGAATACGGCTATTTACGGTATTAGTTGCGCAAATTAACCGCCGTGGGTAAAATTTCTATGCCTTCCTTGCCACCCTTTACCGCTTCTACCATAATTAAATAAGGCTTTCCGCCCTGCGTGCCGGAAATAAATTGCATACGCTTTGGCTCTATGCCACGCTTTTTTAAAAGGTAAAACATTTCTGCAATTCTGTCGGCGCGGTTAATAATTGCAAGCCTTCCGCCAAACTTTAGCTTTTTATACGCTACCTCTATAATTTCTTGCAGGGTTATGGTTATTTCCTTTCGGCACACGGCCTTTTCGTAAACCTCGTTATCAAAGCCGGATTTTTCGTACGGGGGGTTGCAAAGGATAAGCGAAAATTTATCGTCGTATTCCTTGCCTATATCCTGAAGCCTTATATTTTTAACCTCGGCAAAGTCAAAGCCGTTTGCAATTCGCGTTCGTTCGGCCATATCCGCTAGGGAATTTTGCATTTCGAAAAGCGTAAGGCTTTTTATATGCGTGTTAAGGCAAGCAAAATGATAGCCCACAACTCCGCTCCCCGCGCAAAAATCGGCAACGGTATCGTTAAGCTTTCCGCGGGCAAACCTCGAAAGTAAAATACTGTCGGAAGTAAAGCGATATAAATTTTTGTTTTGAATTATTTTTTTATCTTCAAAAAGCTCTTCTAAAACCTCGTCTAAAAGTAGCTTTGGCGTTTCGTTTTGCATAATGAATACCTTATTATAAAACGCTATGCGCTAAAATTTATAATTAATACGCACCGTTTAAATAGTTTAAGTGCAAAATTAAGGCGCAGGGCTATCGTACAAAGTTAGTGCACAAGGTTAGCGCGCAAGGTTGGCGCACAAAGAATAAACTGCCGACTTTTCGTGCGTACATATTCCACAAGTACTCAAAGCACGGTTCCGTTGCCCTTGTTTCGTCGCCATTGATTTTAAAAAGCCCTTATCTGCCGTATTTTTTTCTTAATAAAAGCAAAAGCGGAGCCGAATACGGCTCCGCTTTTTTCCGTTTAATTATTCGGCTTTGATTGCGCCGGTAGGGCAACCGTCTTCGCAAGCGCCGCAGTCAATGCAGGTATCTGCATCGATAACGTACTTGCCGTCGCCTTCAGCAATTGCGCTTACAGGGCAGGTATCTGCGCATGCGCCGCAGCTGATGCATTCATCGGTAATAACGTGAGCCATTGGTTTTTCCTCCATTATTAATACGTTTGTACGCTTATTATATCACACTTTTTCCCCCGTGTAAAGGGGCAAGCGTAAATTTTTTTTGATTAATCGAGTATTTTTTTAAGTTCTTCGTCGATTTTTTCGTCTTCTTCGGGCTTCGCTCCCTTTTTAAACTTTATTTGGTTAATGTCAAAATCGTTATAGGTACAGCTGTCCTTATCTTCTATTTTAACCTTAACCTTCATAGTGAGCATATTGATATTTACAACCGTGCCTACGCCGTTGGGGGTGGTAACCTCGCTACCAACCTTGGGCATTTTTTTAAAGGCTTCGGCATAATAATCGTTTTCGTACGAAAGACAGCACATTAACCTTCCGCAAAGCCCCGAAATTTTGCCGGGATTTAACGAAAGACCTTGGTTTTTAGCCATTTTTATAGAAACTTTTTTAAATTCGGGCATACAAGAAGAACAGCAACACTCTCTTCCGCAGGGCGCAAGTCCGCCCAAAAGCTTAATTTCGTCCCTTATTCCTATTTGGCGAAGCTCTATTCTAATTCTAAATACGGAAGAAAGGTCCTTGACGAGCTCCCTAAAATCTACCCTGCCGTCTGCGGTGAAATAAAATATTACCTTGCTTCCGTCAAATGTAAATTCGCAGTCGACAAGCTTCATATCAAGCCCGTGCTTTTCGATTTTTTCCTGCGCTATTTGCATAGCGGAAGGCTTCTTTTCTTCGTTTTTAACAACCTGCGCCTTGTCTTTTTCCGTCGCAATGCGAATAACGGGCTTTAAGGGGGAAACGATTTCGCTTTCGTCAACCTCCCTTTCAGGCACGGCTACCGTTGCGTATTCAACGCCCCTTGCCGTTTCTACGATAACGCCCATACCCTCTTCGTATTTTAATTTGCCCGGCGCAAAGTAATAAAGCTTTCCGCCGTTTTTAAATTTTATTCCAACTATTTTTTCCATTTTTCGTTCTCCTTAATAACCTTTAACGCAAAGTCGTATAAAAGCCCTAAAAAGTATGCGTTAAACCTTACGTCCGCCGCCGCCCTTACAATATTTTCTACCGCAAATATTAGCGTTGGCTTTTTCCACTTTTTATAAACCTGCATAGCGTCGCCTTCACACGGCTCGCCTGCGTGGGCGCATAAAGCCGTAAAATAAAGCCTTTGCATTTCGCCTAAAAGCTCCGTCTTATATTTAGTGTCGCCTACATCCTGAATTGCCCTTGCAACCTTTTCAGGCGTGGTAGAAGTGCAAATATTTAAGGCATATTCCCGCACCTTTTTGAACCACTCGCCCTTTACCATATTTTCGGCAACGCCTAAAATACCACCGCTCGCTTCCGCTGCGGAATATAAATTACCTTCTTCCTGCGGGTATTTTTTAAGCAATACGGAATATATTTGTTCTTTGGTAAAGGGGGGAATAACCAACGCCTTTACCCTTGATTTAACCGTATCCAAAACGGGTGCTAAGGTAGTTGCGCCAAGCAAAAAGTGCACGCCCTTGGGGGGCTCTTCCAGCACCTTTAAAAGCTTGTTTTGCACTATTGCAGAAGCCTTTTCAAACCCGCAAATTACATATAGCTTTATATCGCCCTCCAAGGGCTTTAAGGCGGTGTCCTCTATGATTTGCGAAATTCCGTCCACCGCAATTTTTTTGCCCTCCTCGGGGTAAAACCTACAGTCGGTAAAGCTTTCGCTTTTAATTAACGATATTGCCCTTGAATTGCCCTCGAACACCTTTTCGGCAAATAATTTTAGGGCACTTTTAAGGTTAAATTCGTCGGGAAAGTGCAACATATACGCGTGCGAAAGCTTGCCGGACGCTTTGTCCGCGCAAAAAGCATTGTATGCAGTTGTGCTTTTAATTAGTTGCTCCATAAAGACACCTGTAAGAGAAACGCCGTTGGCGTTTCGGTGAAATTCTCAAAAAGCCGTAAAAGTGCAAAAGTAAGAAAACGAAAAAGCCGTAAAGCCAAAAGGCGTTACTCAAAAGCCCTTACTTTTTATTACGCTTACTTTTAATTGCCTTTACCCTTTTATTACGCTTACCTTTTTATTACCTTAACCTTGCCTTCGTAAACGCCAAAGGTATTTTTTGCGTTTATAAGTAAGGCTATTGCTTGCTTTGATATAATTTCCCCTGCCACGACAACGGGCGTGCAAGGGGGAGAGATTCCTATATTTTCCGCGCTCATCCTTCCTTCGGCAAAGCGCAGGGGAACGAGCTCGAAATTATAATTGTTTACGGCGTATAAATAGCTATAAGTTCTGTCCGCCGAGGCAAAGGGCAATTTTTCGGTAAAATTGTTTACGCCCTGCTTTGCCGTTATAGCTAAAACCAAGTTTAATTTTAAGGCGTCGAAATCGGATTTAGTAGTTTTTACAGAAAGGTAAAACAGTATATACCTATCGTTGAACATTTCGACGAAAATTCCGCGCTTTTCAAGCTCTAAAACTATTTCGTTGGGGGATATATTAAGGGGTTTGCAATCTAAAACGAGTTTAGTCCAGTCTTTAGTGGTGCAAAATTTTAGGCTTGTTAAAGTGTTTTTTAAGTCCTCAACCATAAATTTTACGGTCCAAATTGCTTCCCTGTTCTCCGCTAAAAATTTGTAGCCGTATTCCACCGACGCCATTATAGGATAGCTTGGCGAAGTGGTGCGGAAGATTGATAACGCCTCTTCCAAATAATTAAAAAGACCTTCCGTATTAGCGCAAATTAACGCGCCCTGCGTAAGGGTAGGTAGCGTTTTGTGCGCGCCGTCCACCCACATATCGGCATACACGCCGGCGTAGCCCGCCCTGTCGTCCTCAAAGGCAAGGTGCGCGCCGTGCGCTCCGTCCACCGCTAATATTTTTTTATAGCGTTTGCAAATTAAAGAATAATTAAACAGCGGAGCAATATTGCCGTAATAATCGGGGGAAGTGATTAAAATGCCCGCAACGGTGCTATCGTTTGCAAAAATTTTTTCCACCTCTTCCGTGTTAGGGGGCAAAAGCATACCCTCGCGCTCTTCCCCTTGCACGATAACGGGCTCTAAATTAAAAAGCCTACATCCGTTATACACGCTTTTGTGCGAGTTGCGCGCAACGATAACCTTTTTGCCGAATTTAGACATTGTGTAAAGCATTGCCATTACGCCCGAGGTAGAGCCGTCGGTGGAAATGTAAGCGCGCTTTGCGCCAACGATTTCGGCTAAATCCTGCTGGGCCTTTTTTATTGCGCCCGTGGGGCAATTTAAGTCGTCAGAATAGCTTAATTCGGTAATATCCATAGGGCAATTTGGAAAGACCATCCTAAAATCGCCCTTATTTTTGTGCCCCGGCATATGAAAACTTAAGTGAGTTTTATTTTTAAATGAATTTAAAATTTCTAAAATATAATTCGTTTGCTTCATACGCGCAAAATTACCTTAAAATTAATGCTTTAAAACACGCGAAGCCCGACGCCCGTAAAACGCTTTCGTTCGGGTATAGTCGGGCTTCAATTTATTATTTGATTAAATTTTGCAAGCCTTTTTGCGCCGTTGCGCCTTTAGCTTTTCAAAATTTATTTTTTGGGCTTCATTGTGGGGAATAAAATAACGTCCCTTATAGTGGAGCTGTCGGTTAAAAGCATAACGAGTCTATCCAAGCCCAAACCTAAACCGCCTGTGGGGGGCAAGCCGTATTCGAGCGCGGTGATAAATTCTTCGTCGATTTGAGCGTTGCAACCGGGTTCTTTTGCTCTTTTTTCTTCGACCTGCTTAATAAATCTTTGCTTTTGGTCGATAGGGTCGTTAAGCTCGGAGAAGGCGTTGCCAAATTCATGCGAGGCAATAAAGTATTCAAACCTTTCGGTAAACGCTTTATCGGTAGGCTTGCGCTTTGCCAAGGGGGAATTTTCTACGGGGTAGTCGTAGATGATGGTGGGTTGAACTAACTTATCTTCAACGAACGCTTCGAAAAGGGCGATTAAAACGTGCCCCTTGGTTGCTTCTTCGCCTTCGTCTACCTCAACGTGAAGGTCCTTTGCGACCTTGCGCGCTTCTTCGTCCGACTGCCATGCGTCGTAGTCTGCGCCACAATACTTTTTAACCGCTTCCTTCATAGTAAGTCTTTCCCAAGGCTTACCCATATCGATTTCTACGCCCTGATAGGTTATAACCGTGCTTCCGCAAACCTTTTCGGTAACGGTTTTATATAAATTTTCGATTAAGTCCATCATACCGATATAATCGGTGTACGCCTGATACATTTCGATAGAGGTAAATTCGGGGTTATGGAAGGCGTCCATACCTTCGTTTCTAAAAATTCTGCCAACCTCGTAAACCTTTTCAAGACCGCCAACGATAAGCCTTTTTAAGTAAAGCTCCGTTTCTATTCTTAAATACATATCGATATCCAAGGCGTTGTGCTTGGTTTTGAAGGGGCGAGCAGCCGCGCCGATTTCAAGGGTGGTTAAGGTGGGAGTATCTACCTCTAAATATCCCAAATTATCTAAATAAGCCCTAATTTCCTTTAAGATTTTAGAACGCTTTATAAAAGTTTCCTTAACCTCGGGATTTACGATTAAATCCAAATCGCGCTGACGGTACTTAATGTCCATATCCCTTAAGCCGTGTTGCTTTTCGGGCAAGGGGCGAAGTGATTTTGAAAGCATTTCGATATGATTACAGTGAATAGAAATTTCGCCCGTTTGCGTTTTGAAAACGTAACCGCGAACGCCTATAATATCGCCGATATCATAGTCCTTTTTGTACGCCATATAGTCGCCTTCGCCAACGTCGTCGCGCTTGATGTATAACTGAATTAAGCCTTCCCTGTCGGAAATATGGGAAAAGGATGCCTTGCCCATAACGCGCCTAGACATAAGGCGGCCTGCAAGCGAAACCTCTTTACCCTCCAACTCGTCAAAGCCTTCTTTTACCGATTTAGAATTTGCGGTTACCTCGTATTTAACCTTTTCGTAAGGGTTGTTGCCCTCCGAAATTAATTTTTGTAATTTTTCACGGCGGATTTGCGCCTGCTCTGCAAGCTTTTCCTGCTCTTCTTCCAAAGTTAAAATCTTTTCGTTTTCCATATCGTTGTACCCTTTTTAATCGATAATTTAAAATACTGCTTTTGCCCAGCCGTTATCCGTCTTGCAGAATTTTACGCAATTTCTTTAATTTTTAAGATATAGCTAGTGCCGTTTAAAAGCTTAACGGTTACTTCGTCGCCAACCTTGTGCTTCATTAAAGCCGCGCCAACGGGGGATTCAATGCTTATTTTGTTGTTGATAACGTCAACGTCGGTTACGGAAGTTAAGGTGTAGGTTGCCTCTTCTTCCATATCGGGGTCGTAAACGGTTACCTTAGAGCCGAGATGAACCGTGGAGTTATCGCAGCTTTCTTCTTCGATTACCGCGTTTTTAATTTGATATTCAAGCTCAATAATCTTGCCTTCGTTAGAGCGTTGCTCTTCGCGCGCAGCGTCGTATTCTGCGTTTTCAGATAAGTCGCCGTGGCTTCTTGCTTCCGCAATTCTTTCAATAATTTCAGGGCGCTTAACCTTTACTAAATAGTCAAGCTCCTTTTTTAAATCGTCGTAATTTTGTTTAGTCATGATGTACTGAGTATCTGCCATTTAATAAACCTCTTTTCGCCAAATTTGCTTCATATAATAACAAAAGTGATTCCGAAAAGTCGGAACCACGCTATTTTGCCTTAATATTATATATTTTATTTTACTGCTTGTCAAGTTATTACGGGTTAAGTTAAAAATAATTTATTTATAAAACTGCGCCGTTTTTTGCTTAAATTATAGTAAAAACCCGCAAAAAATAGCGCAAATAAGGCAAAAAAAGGGGCAACGCGCTTTGCATTACCCCCTATATATGCCGTAGTTATTCATTTTTTAACGAGTTTACGAACCTAGTTATTCTTGCAATAGCTTCGGTTAGCTTTGCCATAGAGGTCGCATACGAACAGCGCACGTGCCACTTGCCCGCTTCGCCGAAGGCCGACCCGGGAACGACTGCAACCTTTTCTGCCATAAGTAATCTGTTTGCAAATTCTTCACCGTCCAAGCCCGTGGATTCTACGCAAGGGAACACGTAAAACGCGCCCTTTGGCTGAAAGCACTTTAAGCCCAAGGAGTTAAAGGCGTTTACCAAAAACCTACCGCGACGGTTGTATTCCTCACGCATTTCCTCCACAACGGAAAAATCGTCCGAAAGCCCTTCGACGAGCGCGCCGTTTGCCGCGTGCTGGCTTACCCTTGGAGCGCACATTATAGAGTATTGATGAATTTTAAACATAGCGTCGTCAATTTCGGGCGGGGCGCATACGAAGCCTATTCTCCAGCCCGTCATAGCAAACGCCTTTGAAAAGCCGTTAATAAGCACCGTTCGTTCGGCCATATCCCCTAACGAAGCGATAGAAACATGCTTTCCTATATAGGTTAATTCTGCGTAAATTTCGTCGGAAATTACAAGCAAATCGTGCTTTTTAATAACGGGAATAATTGCTTCTAACTGCTCCTTGGTCATAATTGCGCCCGTGGGATTGTTGGGGTATGCAACTATTATCGCCTTGGTTTTTTCGGTTATTTTTTCTTCGATTTGCTCGGGGGTTAAAATAAAGTCGTTATCGGCGATACAGTTTACCGTTACGGGCGTTCCACCTGCAAGCACGACGCTTGGCGCATAGGAAACGTAGCAAGGCTCGGGCACTAAAATTTCGTCCCCTATCTCGCAAATTGCCCTAAGGCATAAATCAATCGCTTCGCTTGCGCCGACGGTAACCAAGGTGTTCTCGGGGGAATATTCCACGCCGAAACGGCACTTTAAGTACTTACAGATATTTTCGCGAAGCTCGGGCAAGCCCCTGTTGCCGGTGTACTGCGTAAGCCCGCGCTTGATGGAGCGAATTGCCGTATCTCTTATTCCCCAAGGGGTAATAAAATCAGGCTCGCCCACGCCGAGGGAAATTGCATCCTGCATTTCGCTGACGATATCGAAAAATTTTCTTATTCCGCTGGGCTTTAAGTTACCAGCTCTTTTATTAACAAAGTTTCTCATTTTTTAACAACCTTTTGCACAGCAAAAAATTTAACGGCGTCAAAGCTTATATATAAACTGCGTTTTTTGCAATTTAAAGCGTAGCCTGCGCCGTGTTTAACCTTAAAATAGCAATTTGCCTTAAGGTTGCACGGAAAGCCTTACGCTTTCTTGCTCGGGCTTCGTTATTACGCCCTCTACCTTATATCTTTTTAATATAAAGTGGGTGGCGGTTGCAATAACGCCGTCGTAGGTGGAAATTCTTTCGGAAACGAAGCGAGAAACGCTTTTTAAGGATTTACCCTTAACTATTACCGCTAAATCGTACGCGCCAGACATTAAATAAAGGTTTTGCACTTCGGGAAGAGCGGCAACCTCGTCTGCAATTTTATCAAAGCCGTGTCTGCGTTGGGGGGTTACCTTAACCTCTATTAAGGCTTCTACCGTGTCGTCCTCTACGGTGTCGGTGTTTACGATTGCCGTATAGCCGACTATAATTCCCCTATCTTCAAGGCTTTTAATTTTTTTGGTAGCGTCCGCCTCTTCAATGCCGAGCATAACGGCTATTTCCTTTGCAGTAGTTCTTGCATCAGAAGAAAGTATTGCTAAAATATCCTTTTCCCATTTTTCCATATTTTCGTCCCCTTTGGGTGTTTTGATTTATTTTATCTTTTTTTTTGCAAATTGTCAATAAGTATTTATAAAAACCGTTGAATTTTGAAGCAAAAGCGGTTATAATTAATTGCGTAGCAAAAATTTGCGCCTGTTTTGCGCGCATTATTTAGCGTTGGAGAAGGTTATGTTTAAAATTTGGGCAAAAATTATTAAGGACGGAAAAATAGTAAAGCAGCTTACCTACGAAAGGGAGGAAAAGCTTACCTATTCGCACTTTTTTACCTACCTTTGCGATATTTGCGAAGGGCTTGATATTTGCACGCCCGTGCTTTTAAAAAATCATATTTTCGACTTTGCGAAATTTTCTACCGTGCGCTTTATTGCAAGGGATTTTGCCGAAAGCATTGATTTTGATAAATTAGTTTTAGACAACATACTTTTATAAATTAAGTCGCATACTGATACTATGCGACTTTCCGTTTATTTTTGCTTAATAAATTTGATTATTTTGGGCATATGTGGGGGTATATTTGCTTTTACGGGCTTTAATTTGCTCCTTTTTTTGTGCCTTGGAAATATTTTAATTTACAAAAGCGTACTCTCCGTTTTTGCCGTTTGCGCCCTGTTTTTAATTTTTGCTACGGTAAAAATTTTGCCGAGATATAAAATTTAGTTTTTTTGTTGCGATTATGAAAAAGAGCCTTTCTACGATTTTAAAAATTTTAACCGTCGTGGCGTCCTTATTAGGGGTAACGCTTGCGCTTGCCCGCGCCGAGCTTGACGGCTACCACCCTTGGTGGACTCGCCTTTTGTACTTTACCAACCTTTCAAATATTTGGATTGGGCTGTGCATGGGCGTGCTTTTAATTTTTTCGGCAACCGACTATAACGGCGTGTGGAAGAAAAGATTTTACACCCTAAAATTCGTTTTTACCGTTTCGATTGCAATAACGGCTATCGTGTTCTGCGCGTTGCTTGCGCCCTTTGCGGAGGAGGACTATAACGCTTGGTCCTTTGCCAACCTGCTAACGCATATATTTGCCCCCGCCTTTGCAATTAGCGACTTCTTTTTAGACGATTACCCCCTACATATGCGGGGGTTAAAGCCACTTTATTCGACAATTCCTCCCCTTATCTATTTTGTTTTTTCAATAATTTTAGGCGCGCTTGGGGTGGACTTTGGCAGGGGCGTTACCTACCCTTACTTCTTTTTGGACTTTAATACCCCTGCGGGATTTTTCGGCTTCGTACCTGCCGAGCCAAGGCCGTATATCGGCGCTTTTTATTGGATTTTAGTGCTTTTAATTTTGGTTTTGCTGTTAGGCTGGGCGTTCGCCGTATTAAAAAGCAAAACGGCAAAAAAGCACGCTCAACACGAATAAAATATAAGGTAAGGCGTATGCAATGGCAATAGCCTTGCCCGTGCTAAAACCATACGGTTTAGTATGCGATATGGCGCGCATTTCACGAAGAAATAATGTAATAAATGCAGGTAAAGGCAATATCCTTGCCCGTGCGAAGCCTTGCACTTTAAATAAAAACACTAAATAAATACGCGATAAAGGCGCGCAAAAGCGGTTTCCTTGCCCACGCAAAGCCTTGCACTTAAATTGAAAAAGTGCGCGCAAAAACGGCTCGGCTAACTTACACGCTTTCCACGCTTATGCTTGCGCCCGTTAGCGCGCTTTGATAGGTTACCCAATAGCCGACGCTTGTTATTTTGTCGCGCTCGGCAGGGATAAAGGTTGCCATACCCTTTAAGCTTTTAGGCGGTGCCTTGGCGTTTTTAGTAGGTACGCCGTAGCATAAATATTCCGGCTTTTCGCCCGAATAAATTACGCCGAATACATAAAATTTACCGTCGCCGTAATTGATTTTTACCCACCGTGAATTTTGCACCACTTGGCACAAATTTTCTTCTTTAGGGAAGGAAGAAAGCACCCTTTCAACCTCCTCCTTTACCTCCTCGTAAAAGGGCTTCCCCGTGGCAAAGGTGGGCGTTTCCCCCCATATATTGCCTATCGAATTACTTTTTTGCAATAAATTTTCGCTATCTAAAGGGGCAGGCCTTGTTAAAGCGCCTTGCCCTTTTTTATTTTTGCCGTTTTGGATAGGGCTATCGTCCGCCTCATCATCACAAGCCGTAGCCCCGTCTTTTTTTTGCGCTTTATTTTGTTTAGAAGCGCCACTCTCCTTATAAGTATCGTCGTATTCAAAATAATCGTCCTCCGCAATCGCCTCGTCGTCGTAGGGCGATTTTTCTTCTATTTTTTTAACTAAATCTTGCGCACCTTGCCTTTTATTTTCACTTTCCGCACCTTGCCCACTTTGCACGCCCTCCGTATCCTGCGCAACGGCTTGCCTTTTATTTTCGCTTTCCGCATCCTTACTATCGCATGCAACGCCGTCGCCGTTATCGCCTTTTTTTATCGGCTCAACTTGCACGCCTTGCCCACCTTGCGCGCCTTGCCCACCTTGCGCGCCTTGCCCACCTTGCGCGCTTTTACCTTGGGCTTTGCCTTTAATAATTTTTTCCTTTTCGGCAATATAGTTGGGTAAGGTGGCAAGATTTTTTGAATAATTACCGCATACTGCCGCGGCAATTGGCAAAACGCCCTTATGTACGAAGCAAATCATAGCGCAAAAGCCGTTTACCGTTTCCACCTCGCTTTCCCCCTCGAAAAAGCCGTTTTCCACCAAAACGGTGCGCTTGCCGTCGGACACGGCGCACACTAACCGACCTTCCGAAAGGGGCGCAAAGTTTATGTAAGTTACCTCCACCTTTAACCTTGTGGCGTATTTTTCGCACTTGATTATACCCGAAAGCTCTTCGCCGTTAGCCGAAAACCCCTGCCTTAAAGTTTTTATTATTGCTATGTTTTTAGAAAAGACGCTCATATTATCCCCTTGCTTTTAAAAAACCGCCAAAATTACGGCTTTTTGCAATTATTAGCTTACCCGTTGCCAAAGCGCGCAACGCAACTTCGTTTAACGGCGCACTATACAACGGCGCGCGCTATAAACGGCTTGCGCGTTATGCGCTATATATCTGCGCGCGCTAAAATTTGCGCTATGCGCTAAAAGCCGACGAAAACGGTATTTTTACGGCTTTGCCAAAATGTAGGCTATACGCCAAGCCTTTTTTTAATAATACGAAAAATTTTTGCACATATTATATATGAATATGTATTTTTAGCGATTATTTTGTAATAATTACAAACTTTTAATAAAAAGAGCATAAAAATTTATATCGGCGGAATTTTTTTATTTTATTCAGTTGATTTTGCTTTGATATTTTTGCTATAATTATAATGACCAAAAAGTTTAAATTTTTGCCGAAGGCAAGGCGTTTAGCGACTAAACTGCCCTTTGGCATTTGAATAAGGAGAAAATTATGTCTTACACCGAAAACAAAAAAGTGCTTGACTTTGTTAACCAAAGCGCAGAACTTGCTCAGCCCGACAATATCGTTTGGATTGACGGAAGCGAAGCTCAGCTTGCGGAGTTGCGTCAAGAAGCAGTAAAAAGCGGTGAGCTTATTAAGCTTAATCAGGAACTTCTTCCCGATTGCTACCTTCACAGAACGAAAGTAAACGACGTTGCCCGCGTTGAAGACAGAACCTTTATTTGTACGAAAAATAAAGAGGACGCAGGCCCTATAAACTATTGGATGGACCCTAAACAGGCTTACGAGCTTGCAAGCGAAATTGCAAGGGGCACAATGAAAGGCAGAACTATGTACGTTATTCCCTACTCTATGGGTGTAGTTGGTTCGGACTTCGCTAAAATCGGCATTGAGGTTACCGACTCTATTTACGTAGTTTTAAATATGGCTATTATGACGAGAGTGGGCTTAAACTGCCTTGAAGCTTTAGGCAAGGACGGCGACTTTATTAAGGGCTTCCACGCAAAGTGCGACGTTGACGCCGAAAAGAGATATATTATGCACTTCCCCGAAGATAACACCATTATTTCCGTAAACTCTGCATACGGCGGTAACGTTTTACTCGGTAAAAAGTGCTTCGCATTAAGAATTGCGTCCTACTTGGGCAGAAACGAAGGCTGGATGGCAGAGCATATGTTAATTTTAGGCGTAACCTTCCCCAACGGCGAAAAGAAGTACGTTGCGGCTGCCTTCCCCTCTGCTTGCGGAAAGACCAACCTTGCAATGCTTATTCCCCCCAAGCACTATTTAGAAAAGGGCTATAAGGTTGAGTGCGTAGGCGACGATATCGCTTGGATTAGAGTGGGCGAAGACGGCAGACTTTGGGCAGTTAACCCCGAAAACGGCTTCTTTGGCGTTGCCCCCGGCACTAACGAGCATTCTAACCCCAACGCCCTTGCTTCCACCCAAAAAGGCACTATTTTTACCAACGTTGCTTTAAACACCGACGATATGACCGTTTGGTGGGAAGGCTTAAACAAGAACTTACCCGAACACGCTATCGACTGGACGGGCAAGCCTTGGAACCCCGTTAAATTTGATAAAAAGGATAAATCCACCTGCGCGGCTCACCCTAACTCAAGATTTACTGCGCCCGCGCAAAATTGCCCTTGCATTTCCCCCGAGTTTAACTCCAAGCAGGGCGTTCCCCTTTCTGCAATAGTATTCGGTGGCAGACGCGCATCTACCACTCCTCTCGTATATCAATCCAAGGATTGGAACCACGGCGTATTCGTAGGCTCGGCAATGTCTTCCGAAACTACCGCCGCCGCAACGGGCGCCGTTGGTGTTTTGCGCCACGACCCTATGGCTATGAAGCCCTTTACCGGCTATCATATGGGCGATTACTTCCAGCATTGGATTAATATGGGTAAAAAGGTTGCTAACCCCCCTAAAATTTTTAACGTTAACTGGTTTAGACAGGATGAAGACGGCAACTTTATTTGGCCCGGCTTTGGCGACAATATGCGCGTTTTAGAGTGGATTTTAAAGCGTTGCGACGAAAAAGTTGACGCTCAAGATACCGCTATCGGCTTCGTTCCTTACGCAAAGGACATTGATATTTCCGAGCTTGATTACGAAATTGCGCCCGGCAAAAAATTCGGCGTTGAGGACCTTGAACACATCCTTGAAATCGACAAGGATAAATGGGCTGCGGAAGCTGTGGAAATTGAAAATTACTACACCAACACCGTTAAATCGAGAATCCCCGCAGAGCTTATTGACTGCCTTGAAGCGTTAAAGAAAAACACTAAATAATTTAAATTAAATTTAAAGGGACTTCCTTGCAAGGAAGTCCCTTTTTTTTGCGTTAACCCTATAATATGCGCTAATTAACGCATATTTTATTAATTTTTTGCAATGCGAAAAAATTAAAGTAAAACGGCTTGGCAAATTTTTTGCCAAGCCGCTTATTTATATTTTTTTGCCGTTATTTTGCTTTACTTTGCCCTTTACGGCGCAAAGCCCTTACTTAATTAAATAACGAATTCTATTTGCGTTGCCGCCTTTTCCTCTGCTTGACTTCTGTATATTGCATACTTGATTAAAGAGGTAGCGGTTATAGCAATAACTGCAAGAATAATTACGCCAAGCCCTATAAACAGAACCTTCTTTTTATTATTGTTCATATTATTCCTCCCTTTTGCCTACTTTATTTTCTTCGGGCATAAACGCCGTTACTACCCAAATTAAGCACAAGCCACCGATTATTACGTCTGCGTCAATAAGCAATACCTTCCACCATTGCCACGACTGCACGGATGCAGTTTGGATTACTTGAGTGTTAGTTTCGGGATTTTCGTTATATTCCTTATTAAGATATTGGCTTCTGAGCCAAGCGTATAATACGTGGTGCATTGCTTCCTTCATTTGATACTGAAGCCTTGCAGGACCGTTTGCATTGTATTGGAAGTTAGTGCCTGCGCCGTTTAAGCTGGTGTTCATACCAAGGTCACCGCCTGCCCTTAACTGGTCGTCGATGGACATATATCCGCCGTTGTTAGCCCAGTCGGTAATTATTGCACCTCTAAAGCCCCATTCGCCCCTTATAACGCCGGCTATAGCCGCTTCGCTACCACCGCCGTAAACTGCGCCTATTCTGTTAAAGCAGGTCATTACGCCCAAAGCGCCGCCTTGCTCGATAGCCATTTGGAAGGGCTTAAAGTAAATTTCTCTTAAAGCTTGCTCGGTGGTAAAGGTAAAGCCTTCAACCTTGTTGCTTTCCGTTTCGTTTAATGCAAAGTGCTTGATATAGCAGTATCTGCCACCCTTGTTAAGTCCCTTAACGGCGTTTAAAAGTATCGTGCCGGAAATGAAGGGGTCTTCGCTGTAATATTCCCAGTTTCTTCCGCCGACGGGGGTACGGTGAATATTTACGCCCCAGCCCCACAAGCCGTTAATACCTACGGAGGTCATATCCTGCGCGTAGGATAAACCGAAGTCTTCCGCTAAAACCTTATTCCAGGTTTGAGCGAGTAAAACTGCGGAGGGATAGCCCGTTCCACGGGGAGCCGACTGATAGTAACACTTAATTTGCGCGGGACCGTCGAGCTCGGGACAAACGGGTTTGCCGATTGAAGGAATTTCGGGAGTGCCGTAAGACATATTAATAACGCTTAAGCACTCTTGAATAGTAATTTGGTCTAAAACCTCCGTCCAAAGAGGATCGTCGTAATCAGCGCCGAGCTGGTAGCCGATATCAGTAACCTGTTCGTTTTCGTAAACCTTATAGCCGTTGTCTGCGCCCCAAACAACCTCCCCTTGATAGGTGTCGTTACCAAACGCGTCAACAACTGCGTTGTCCCACTCGTCGCCCTTTTCCTGCGTGAAGCGATAAACAGAATTAAGTTTGTCGCTTGCCGCCCTTGATTTAGGGCCTTCAAAGCCGTCGAGAGAGGTAAAGTCTGCTCTGGTTAAATAGTCGGGGGAATAATCTCCGTCAATGCCGTCGATAGGATAGCCGTCGATAGCATCTTCACCCGTAAATAAGTTTTGCACGGTTGCGCCCGTGTACTTATCGGTGTCAACGTTTACCGTTTCGCCAACGTCAAATTCCATAATACCGTCAACGTTAGAAGCGCCGTTTGCAATATTAATCTTTTTAACGGTGTGGGAGTTGGTCATAAGCTTAAACTGGTAAGTACCCCTGTCAAGCTCGTAGCCGGTATGATTGTTGCCGTTCATATCGTAGCAGTCGTAGCTTAAGCAATCGTACGCGTCGACGGTTACGTTTACTATTTGATTTTCGCCGGGCTGTAAGGTTATGGTTTTTTCGTAGCCCACGAGGGAAACGAAGGATTTTTCAATTTCGCCGTCGTAGTAGGGCGCGGTGAGATAAATTTGAACCACGTCCTTGCCTGCGTAATCGCCCACGTTGGTTACGTTTACGTTAAAGGTAATTTCGCTGGTGGGGGTTATATCGCTTACGAGCTGACCGTTATCTCTTATTTCGTAGCCTTCTAACTGCCACTCGAATTCAGCGTACGATAAGCCGTAGCCGAAGGGGTATTGAACGACAGCGTCAAAGCCTTCCTTTTCCACCAAGTTATCGTTTTCGTCCAAAATTTCCTTGGAGTAGCCGTACCAATAATCTTCCGCGTCGGCTGTTTCGTACCATCTGTAGCCCACGTAAATATTTTCTATGTATTCGAATACCTGCTTGCCGTTACCGCCACTTGACCACCTTGCGCCGTTTTTAGTTAACATTGCAAAGGAAGTGTTTCTGTCGTAAGCGTAAGTATCGACTAATCTGCCCGAGGGAGAAATATCGCCGTATAATAATTCGGGAATTATTTCAGCGCCGTGCGTACCGGTAAAGCCTACCTGTAAAGCCGCGTCCAAGCCGGGAATAGTGTTTAAAAATTCAAGGTCCATAGCAACGGAGCAGTTTATAACCACTACCACGTTTTCGAAGTTTGCGCCAACGTAAGTAAGCATACCCTCTTCTTCTACGGATAAATCAAGATAAATTTTATCGCTTTCGTCAACGGCTCCGCTTCCGCCCTTTCTCATAGCCCTATCAGCAGGGATATCCTCGCCTGCGTTACGGGTTATTACTACGATAGCCGTATCGGAATAGTCCGCCGCGTTTTGCAAAAGCTCGGTAGAATAATAATTTCTGTCTTCAATATTAGGCTCGTGCAAGGTAATAACGTTATTGTTATTAATAGAGCCGGGATCCTTTAACGCGTAAACGTAGGGGGTAAAATACCTTGTATACATATTTTTAAGCTCGGTATTATATTCCACCCCGTAGGTTTCCAACGCGTCGTACAAGTCGATTAAGGATGCGGCGGAGCCGTCCTCCGACATTACTCTACCCGAGCACGACCCGCTGTTTGCGCCGTAAGCCCAGTCCACGCTCGCCCAACCGAAAATATTAAGCGAGGTGTTTCCCTTATCTAAAGGCAAGACGTTATTGTTGTTCTTTAACAGCACCGCGCCTTCAGATACGATTTGCTTGGACATTTCGTGTCCCTTTTCCTGCGTTTTTTGCAATTCCTGTTCGTTTACGACGGGCGGGCAAAGAATTTGGTTTAAGTTGTTTTCGTTTTTTAGCGCATAGGCGTTACCTATACCCAAACCAACGCCGACAACCACCGAAGTTGCAATGCTCGCAATCCTTAACAGCATAGTTTTGTTGCTTTTCATAAAACCCCCTTATTAAATTGATTTTTTATAAGTATTCTCCCTCGATTTTGTAATTGAATAGAGAATATATGCCGTTTAATTAAATATTTTTAATTTTTTACCGCTATTATACCATAGTTAAATAGTAGGTTAAATAGCTTTCGAAATAAGGCGTCCACCATTGTAAATAGCCTGCTTTTTTGGGGTGGATAGCGTCGCTCGTCGCCCAAGAATAATACGCGTCGGACGCTACTGCGTTAAATTCTTCGTCGTTGAATAAATCAATAACTCCCACCTCAAAGCCGTCCACGGCGTTATACTTTTCGGCAACCTGCTTAACCTCGTCAACTAATTTAGCGTATTCGCTACCCTTAGGGTTAGTGGACTTTCTCGTACCCTCGTCCCCGAAATACGAGCCGGAATAGAAATATACGGGGCATCCCCAGGTTTCAGTTACGTAGGTTATAATAAATTCTACACCGCCCAAGGTAGTGGCTTTATCGAATTCGCTTGAGGTCAAAACCTCTGCGCCGGTAATTTCACCGCGCTTATTTAATCTGTCGTTGCGCGCGTCGTTGGTGGATATTTGGCAGATAAACGCGTCCACCTGCTGTTCCTTATCGTAAACGGTGCTGTTTACCAAACGGCGAGTGTACGAATCCCTGCCCGTCGCCGTGCTTGCGTTATCGTCGAAGATGGTAGTGCCGGAAATTGCATCCTTAACCGATATGCAACCCGTGAGAGCGGCGAGATAGTCCGCCATGCTTTGACCTTCGGAAGCCGAGCCGTAGGTTACGGAAGAGCCGAGCCAATATATAACCTTTCCGTCGAGCGCACCGCCGACGTATTCCTGTTTGTTTGCGTTATAGCGGGAATCGTTTGCCGCAACGGAAGTACCCACGTTTTCTTCACTTACGGTGTAATAGGTTTCGGGGTATTCGGGTGCTTCGGGGGGAGGAGGCGTTGCGCAAGCGCCGAGTACGACGCTGCCGCATACTAATAACGAGCAAGATAAGCTTAATAATTTTTTCATAATTTTTCCCTTAAATTTTATATTTTTTTAATTAGATAGGGCATATATGCGCGCCAACGGTAGGGGTATATATGCGCCCTAATTTATTTTCGTGCCGTTTTTTTGCCAAAATGCAGGGCGTTTTTTATTGCGCTTTGGTTGCGCTAAATTATGGCTTTTACGCCAAAATAGGTTGCGCTACATTAAGGCTTTTACGCCCAGTAATCGGTTATATCCTGTAAGTGTCCTGCAGTAGCGTACTTGTTAATTACGTTAAACAAAAGCTCTTCGTTGCTAAAGGAGCAATATTTTATTTCGTTAGTGGTACGCAATTTTTTAAACTTTTCTACGATATCCTCGTAGCTGTCGAGATGGGCGTTTACCTTTTCTCTATTAGATGTTTCAATGCGGACGATACCCCAGCCCGAGTTGCCCCAGGTGTTGTTGATTTTATAAGTCCAGGAGCACCAGCTGATGCCCGATTTGTTAAACGCGTTTAAGGTGTACTTCCATTGTGAGAAGTTTTCGTAGCAAGTAAATTCGCCCATTTGAAGGGGAATACCGAAGCCCTTGCTCTTAATATCGCCTATTCTGTTATCCATCGAATCGTTGTGCTCCTCCGTTCTGTCCTGCCCGGTACAACCCGTGTAGTGATGGAAGGAATACATACAGTTTTGCCAACCGTATTGCGTAGGATGAGGAAGGTTTTTGCCCTCCCAGCAGGATTCGAAAATTACTATATGGTTTTGGTCCACCTCGCGGATGGCGTCGTATATTCTGTCAAATACGTCCCAATGGCGCTTTTCGGTAGAGTGCGTGCCACCGCTCGCGTTCTTTTCAGCGGGCTCGTTTAAAATATCGTAGCCGGCAACTGCAGGGTTATCCTTAAAATGCTCGGCAAGGGCGCGCCATAATTTTACCGTTAAACTAATTTTTTGCTCGTTGCTGTAAAAGTCAACCTCGTCTGCGTTTAACACTTCACCGCTGTGGTCCTGTCCGTTTTGCGAGCCGTACGCGCCGTGAAGGTCTAAAATAGTATATATGCCGTATTCAGCAGCCTTTTCAACGAATTGAGTAATTGCAGAAAAGTCGTAATTTTTACCGCCGTTGTTAAGGTCGGTTACCGCGGCGAAATCAACGCTCATATAGCTGAAGGGTAAGCGAATAACGTTTATGCCCATATCGTAGCAGTTTTGGAAATCCGCCTCCGACCACCAGTTTTCACGGTAAATTTCCCAAAGCTCTTTGGTTTTTTCTTCGCCGAATCTTTCTAAAAATACCTTCGTAGTCGTCCTTGAATCGCGTGCTACTATACTGCTTCCTTCGGCGTAGCTTTGCGTAAATCCGTTCATCCATTGTTCTATAACGAACAATCCGCCCGCGTTTACGCCCCTTAAATCCACAATATCGCCTTCGGCAGTTTTAATAAGCTCGCCTTCCGCCTTTAAAAACATAGCGTCGGTAATTTGGCTTTTACTGCCCTCTTCTACGGAACAGCCCGCAACGCCTACCGAAAGCAATACCGCAACGGAAGCTATGGCGCTAATAATTTTTTTGCATAACTTATTCATAATTTCTCCTCTTTTTTACATAATATATCATTTTAATTATAACCTATTTGTTTTATTAATTCAATCTACTTATTATATAATAATAAAGAAAATATACTTTAATTAAAATTGGTTTAATAAATATACTTTATAAATAAAAAGGCTCTTGCGCTTATACGAATTTTTTTTTATTATTATTATAGCGTCCTGCGCGCGTGCGTTATTGCTTACCGCATTGCGTAGGCGTTTTTGCAGTACTATCTGCAAACGCAAATTTTTATGGAGGAAAATTACAACACATGAAAGCAAACAATTCAAAAAAGACGTGTATTATTGCTTGCTCGATTATTTTAGTAATCGTGCTTGCTCTTAACGTCGCTGTTGGCTTATTCTCCGGCTTGCTCGATAAATTCGTAGTTGGCTACAAGGATAACGGCAGCAACTCCGCTTCCCGTGCAGAAGGCTCGGCGTTAGCAGAACAAATTCAAGAAGAAGGCACCGTTTTAGTTAAAAACGCTGAACAAAACGGCAAAAACGTGCTTCCTTTAAACAAAGACGAAGTTACCAAGGTAAACGTTTTTGGTTGGGCGGCAACCGACTGGGTTATAAGTGGCTCCGGCTCCGGTCAAGTTAAGCGTTACGGCGCAGTTGGCTTTTTAGAAGCCTTAACCGAATACGGCATTGAATACAACACACAATTAACCTCTATGTACGAAAGCTACAGAGCTAACCGTGAATTCAGCATTATGGGTGGCAACGGCGGCGGAGAAACGGACGGCAACCCCAGCACCGGCTCGTTACATAGCTTTAACTACGAATTCAGCCGTTTATACGAACCCAAAATCGACGATAGCAATTATTATTCCAACGAAATTTTAGAAAACGCTAAGGAATATTCCGATACCGCTTTCGTTGTAATCGGCAGAGTTTCCGGTGAAAGTAACGACTCCCCTAAGGTTCAGTACAAGGGCAACCCCGGCACCAGCAGAACTACGGGTATGCTTCCCGAATCAAATATCGACGGAACCCGTACCTACCTTGAAATTTCCACCGAAGAAGAAGCTCTTTTAGAATACGTTGCTCAAAACTACGATAACGTTATCGTGCTTATCAACTCCACCAACGTTATGGAGCTCGGCTTCGTAGAAACTATCGAAGGTATCGACGCTTGCCTTATCGCAGCAACCACCGGCACCGTTGGCGCAAAGGCTCTTCCCAGCTTAATTTACGGCGAAAAGGTCGTTGAAGAAAAGGACGACAACGGCGAAGTTATCAACACTACCACCGTTGCAATTAGCCCTTCCGGCAGAACGGCAGATACCTACGCTTACGATTTATCTACCTCTTCTACCTACACTACCGTAGGCTCCGGTAACGATACCACTAACTTCTACCTTAACGCAAACGGACTTTATCCCACCAACACCCAGCACACCAACGGTAGCTCTAACGTTCCTTACACCGGCGTTGCTTATACCGATTACGTAGAAAGCATTTACGTTGGCTACAAGTGGTACGAAACCGCTGACACTATGGGATTCTGGAACAGCGATTACGCTAAGGATTTATGGGGCATTTCCAACGGCTACGAAGACGTAGTTCAATACCCCTTCGGCTACGGCCTTTCCTACACCGATTTCGAATGGGCAATTACCTACTTAGAACAGCCTAACGGCTCTACCTTATCTGCAAACGACGTAATTAAGGTAGGCGTAGAAGTTACCAACGTTGGTACCGTTGCAGGTCAAGACGTAGTTGAATTATACTTCACCGCTCCCTACACCGCATCTGGCATTGAAAAATCTTCCGTAAACCTTGCAGCTTATGCAAAGACCACTAATATTCTTCAACCCGGCGAAAGCGGATACGTTGAACTTGAACTCGTAGTTTCCGATATGGCTTCTTACGACTATTCCGAAATTAAGGTTTCCAGCGGCGGATACATTTTGGAAGAAGGCGAATACGTATTATCCTTACGCAAAGACGCTCACACCTTAGCAGGCGAAAAGGTTGTTAACGGACCTAAGAGCGTTCACGGCACCGACACTTTAATTTACAACGTATCTCACGATACCAACTGCATCAGCGAAGCGGCTAACTTATTTACCGGCGAATACGCTTTAGACGGCGTTGCTATCGACGGTAACAGCGACGGCACCGCAGAAATCACCTACCTTTCCAGAGGCGACTTCGAAGGCACCTTCTCTTCTGAAAGAGCAGCAAACCGCGAAATGCACGAAAATATTAGAGCGCTTAACCTTTACACCAGAGAAATGGCTGAAGCTTGGGCTGACCCCAACGCTGAAAGCGTAACCTTCGGTGATTCTTCACAAGGCGGCGTTGTTGGCGAATATCAAACCGTTGACGGCCAAAGAACCTATGTTCTTAACGATTTAGGCTTAACCTTAGGTAGAGATTTCGACGCACCCGAATGGGAAGAAGTCCTTAACCGCATCACTCTTGACGAAGCTAAATATCTCGTTCTTCACGGCTATACCGAAACCCCTGCAATCAACTCTATCGGCAAACCCAAGACCTTAGACTTAGACGGTCCTAACCAAATCGGTAGCTTTGCTTCCATTAACGGCACCACCGGTTACAGCTCTATCGTTCTTGCTCAAACCTGGAATATCGAGCTTGCGTACAGCATGGGCTTGGCTTTCGCTTCCGAATGCTCTGAAAACGGCGTAAACGGCTGGTATGGCCCCGGCGTTAATATTCATCGTTCTCCCTTCGGCGGCCGTAACTACGAATATTATTCCGAAGATGCATTAATGTCTGGTTTAATTTGCGCTAAGGTTGTTGAAGCCGCTAAAAACAAAGGCGTATTCTGCTGGTTAAAGCACCTTGCATTATACGAATCTGAAAGCGGACGTGACGGTATGTATAACTGGCTTACCGAACAAGCTCTCCGTGAAATCTACTTAAAGCCTTTCGAAATCGCTGTTAAGAAGGGTGGCTCTACCGCTATAATGACCTCCTACGGCCGTATCGGCGCAGTTTGGACGGGCGGCAGCTCTACCTTACTTAACGAGCTCGTTCGTGGCGAATGGGGCTATCAAGGCGCGTTCTTAACCGACTACTCTGACCACACCGAATTTATGAACACCGACCATATGATTCGTGGCGGCGGCGATATCTTTATGAGAGTGGGCGGCGGCAGCTTCGCATACGAAACCTCCTCCAACAGCTTCAAATTAGCTTTAAGAAGCGCAACCAAGAACCTTGTTTATATGTGGTTGAACGCATTAGCAACCAACGCTGACTACAACGAAAAGATTGCAAGCGGCGAAATTCAAGATAGCATCGTAGTACCCGTAAGCCCTGAATTAAACTTCCGTTGGTACATCCCCGTATTAATCGCACTCGACGTTATCGCAGTTGTAGGATGCGCGGCTTGGATCGTTATTACCCTTCGCAAAAAGGGCGAATAATTTAAACCGTTTAAAATTTAAAACCTAATAAAAAGGATAGCGATTTTCGCTATCCTTTTTAATTTATTAAAGTCGCTGATAAAAGGCTATACGGCGTTGCCCGTCAAAGGGCAACGCCGTATAAAATTTAAATATTTCGCTAATACCCGTGGGGTAATTTTGCAAAGCGCACGCGTGGCTTTATTTTTCCTTACTTAAAATTAGGCGTTCCCCCCTTTATTCGCTACGCTATATTAGGCGCTCCACAGCCCTTATTAAACGAAGAAAAAATGCCCGTAGCAACGAATATAAATAAGAGAAAATCACCGCAGAGCCGAAATAACGAAGCCAAAATAAAGGCGTAAACTAAAGCCAAAACAAATACAAAAAACGAAGCAAAAAACGAAGCCGTTTTGCAATAGCGCCAAAAAGCTTGGGCGTTACAAAACGGCTTATTTTATTACTTTAAATATTTAGTTGCCTTGCTAACCGTAAGGTAGCGCAAAGCGTTACCTTGCGCCTATAATTTTAATTAATTGCGCCTTGCAGGGTTTGCCTTACGCCCAAGCCAAGCAACGCTTTAAAGGGGATATTTTACCACTAATCTTCTGTCCGTAGAAGCGTTTACACCGCCACCGTGGTCGTTAATTACGTTGGCAATGCTTCCGCCACCCGACGCCGAGAAGTTGGTTATTACAAGGTGAGTCATTTCAATACCCTGCTTTTCGGGTACTTCCATTGCGGAATCAAGGTGGTTACCCGTCCAGTTAACCAAATATACTCCCACACCAAACGCCCTGTGAGTATTTACCGCGTCGTCCACCTTATAGCTTGCATAGCCGTTTTTAGTGCCCTCGTGCGACATCCAGTGGTCCTGCGTAGGGATGCGGTAAGGGGTTTCCGACTGATACATAACGGTTAAGCCGTTTTCGCCCTTCCAATAGGTTTGATAGCCCAAGGTATGCTCTACCATAAGCGCGTAGCACTTAACGTTGTCGCCGTTTACCTCTATGCCCGTTTGAATAGGGTTACCGTAGGATATACTGCCGTTATTATTTACGGTGTCCTCCCACGCCGTTCCTTTAGAGTGGTCTGCGCGCCATATCCAGAAGTTATCGCCCAGCGTATCGTTTGCGTTAATAACCATTGCCGTTTCCGTTTCGGTGTGTCTGTTTTCCACACCGCCGATACGGATATAAATATTACTTAACACGATAGGGTTATCTGCGTGAGAAACGGTGCTGTTTGCCACGTCGCCTACCACTATCATATTATCACTGTATTCGCCCGCGTCGATTAAAATATCGGCAATTCTTACGCCGTCAACGTCGCTTACTATTATTGCGCCTTGGCCGTTATAGTCGCTAATTTCCAACGAAGGATAGCCTATGCCAAGCACTACCGTGTTGGGGTTTTTAATTTTAAGGGGGCTTTCAAGGCGGTAATGACCGGAAATGAAT
>SVIM01000043.1 GCA_015069485.1 Clostridiales bacterium
CGGTTTTACCGTTATTCGCGCCTTTGGCGCACCGGAAAACTTTAAGGTAGATAACCTTTCGGCAAAGTGCCGAGCAATCGAAAAAAACAGCGTTGCCGTAGCGCAAAGCAAGGTTTTCTATTTTTGTGAAGACGGCTTGTATTGCTTTGATACGAGCACCGTAAAGCGTGTGGATTGCGCTATGCAATTTAATTTAAAGGCCGTAAAAAGCGCGTGCGGTTCAAGCAACTGCTACTATGCGTACGGCTTTGCTGAAAAACTTAATAAATACACAATACTATGCGTCCAATTAGATATTTTATGCGCGTATTTTATAAATTCCAACACCCCCGTTTTAAGCTTTGGCGACTGCCTTTACGGGCACGGAAGCGCGGGCGTTTACAGGTATGCAATTCCCCAACAAAGCGCCTTTGACTGCACTTCGGGCGAAATTACCTTTAATACGGTAGCAAACAAGGTTTTGCGCTATATTTGCTTGCCAGACGACAGCGAAGGGACAATCACGGTTAAATCGGATTTGGGTGAAAGAATTTTCGAGGCCAAAAAATGCGTAAAAATAAATATGGCGGGCGTAAGCTTTATTATAAACTTTAAGGGCAAGTGCAAGGCGTTGCAGGCAGTTGCGGTGGCGGAGGTATAATATGGAATTTGATATTTTAAGCTTAACGGAAGAAGAGCTTAACTCTTTAACCGTAATTCAGGTAAAGCTTCTTCGTACGGCGCAACAAAAAAAGAACGAGCTTTTGCATAAAATGGAAAAGGAAAAAATGCAATATAGGCTTATACTTGCTTCTAACAACGCTAACTTCTCTACGCTTTATAGCGATAAATGCGCAGAGCTTGAAGCCGAGTGTGATTATCAAATCGGTATTATAAGGGAGCAGTTGGTTTATAATATGAGCTTAAACGAGCCCACCACGGACGACGAGTTGGGCGGTGCGCCTGATACGGGCGACACCCCCTACGAAATTAACTACGAGCTTTCGTATTTAGAGCGATACATATCGGTAAGGGACTACTATTTAACCATAGAGGACCCCGTAGAAAGGCTTGCGCTTTTGCAGGCGGATACCGTTGCGCAATCGTATCTTTCAAGCTACTACAACACCTTGTATAACTATTTAAGTCAGTTCGTATAAAATAATGTCATTATTAAATTCCTGCAAAACGGCGAAGGTAAGTATTTTTTACTGCCTTCGCCGTTTTGCTTTACTTTTATTTTAAGGTATTGTATAATTAAATTTATGAAAGTAGCAGATAAATGGCAGGATTATAAAATACTTGCAACGGGCGACGGGATGAAGCTTGAAAGCTGGAACGGCGTAACGCTTCTTCGCCCCGACCCTCAAGTCATATGGAAAAACCCTAAAAACCTTTATTCGCATAGCGGTTTAGACGCAATATATCACCGTAGCGAAAGGGGTGGCGGCGCATGGGAATACAAAAATAAAATCCCCGCAGAGTGGACGGTAAGCTATAGGGATTTGCGCTTTAAAATTAAGCCTATGGGCTTTAAACACACGGGACTATTCCCCGAGCAAGCGGTAAACTGGGATTTAATGCGTTCCTTAATCGAAGGGGAAAAAGCGCGCTTTCCCGATAAAAAAATTAAGGTATTAAACCTTTTCGCCTACACGGGCGGTGCAACCGTTGCCTGTGCAAAATCGGGCGCGGAGGTCTGCCATGTGGACGCTGCCAAGGGTATGGTGGAAAGGGCAGGTGAAAACGCTCGCCTTTCGGGCATCAACACCGGTATTCGCTATATAATCGACGATTGCGCCAAATTCGTGCAAAGGGAAATACGCAGGGGCAATAGGTACGACGCGATTATTATGGACCCCCCGAGCTACGGCAGAGGCCCCGGTGGCGAAATGTGGAAGATTGAAGAAAATTTATTTGACTTCGTTGCTCTTTGCTCCAAGGTGCTTTGCGAAAACCCCCTTTTCGTGTTAATAAACAGCTACACCACGGGCTTACAGCCTGCCGTTTTAAAAAATATTTTAACGCTTACGCTTAAGGATTTTAAAGGCGAAACGCAGGCGTACGAGGTAGGAATTCCCACTCAAGAGGGTATTGCCCTTCCTTGCGGTGCAAGCGGTATATTCATTGGCGAAAGGTAAGGCTTTGCCCTAATTTACTCGGTGCCAAGCGCACGGCTTTGCCCTAATTTACTCGGTGCCAAGCGCACGGCTTTGCCCTAATCTATTCTGTGCCAAGCGCACGGCTTTGCACTTAAACTTGTTTTTTTGAGGACGATATGAAAACTGAAGATCTTGTAATTTTATATGAAGATAACCACCTTATAGTAGTTGTAAAACCGCAAAACGTTGCTTGTTGCCCCGACGAAAGTGGGGACGATAATCTTTTCGATTGCGTAAAGCGTTATATTAAAGAAGAATACAACAAGCCCGGCAACGTATTTTTAGGCTTGGTGCATAGATTAGATAGACCTACGGGTGGCGTTATGGTTTACGCAAAAACCTCGAAGGCGGCAAGCAGACTTTCCGAACAGATGAAAACGGGTAGTTTTGAAAAGAAGTATTTAACCGTTTTAACCTCCGTTCCCGATAAAAAGAAGGCTACCTTGCAAAACTATTTACGCAAAAACACCGTAAATAATATGGTTTACGTTTGTACGCAAACGGAAGAAAACGCAAAATTTGCTTCTCTCGATTACGAAATTTTGCAGGAAAAGGGAAATTGCTGTTTGGCGCAGGTTAATTTGCACACGGGCAGAACGCATCAAATAAGGGTGCAAATGGCTTCTATCAACGCGCCCGTATACGGCGATATGCGTTACGGCGGGGAAAACGCGGTTAAGGGCAAGCTTGCGCTTTGGGCGTATTCGCTTGGCTTTAAGCACCCCACCACGACGGAAAAAATGAAGTTTTTGGTAGAACCACCCAAAACGGAAAATCCTTGGAAGGCGTTTGAAATTAATATTTAACGCAAAAAGGCAAAAAAATTGCAAATAAGGTAAAGGGTTTTAGGCAAAAGCCGATAAAAGCGTTAAAATTTTGCCTTAACAATAAAAAATTTTTAAATAAAATATATAATAATGTAAAAAGTATTTGCCGTTTCGCAAAAAAAGCGATTGACAAATACTTTTTTTAATAGTAAAATAGTTTAGTATTATAATTGCGCCTAAACCTAGGCGTAAAAAAATTAAAGCACCCTAACGGAGCATATAACTATGAACAAAAAACACAAAATTTCTTTAATGGCGCTTATTGCAACGTGCGCGCTTTCAACCTCGGTTGCTGTTGCAACCCTCCCCGCGTACGCAGAAGACAATGCGAGATTAGTTACCATTAACGGCAACAGTATTTTCCAAACTCTTTCTAACGCAGAAGTAAGCGTATATGAAAACGCGGAAGAAGCGTATCCTCTTTTCCTTTTAAACGACAGTGACGATACCGTCGTTTACAGAAAGAATCTTGCTTACAGCTGGTATAAAAACGGCGAAAAGGACTGTTTAAATTTATCCATCGGCTTTAAAAGCTTAAATTTCGATAACGCTTTCGTAAAATTCCAGTCCCAGCAACAGGAAGAAACTAAAGACGGAGTTTCTAACAATTATATCGTTTTCGTAAATGCGGACGATAATTCCGGCGTTTACGTTTACACCACTACGGACGACGAGGATTTAAACAAAACCACCGACGATCTTTTAAATAAAAACGCACAGTTTATCTCTGCTGAAAACGCAAAGAAAATTGATATTAGCTTAAAGGAAATTGAAGGTGAATTCGTTCTCGACGTTGAAGGTAGAGAATATCCCTTCGTAAACGTTGGCGGTAGCTACGCTAAATACGTATCTTCTTCCAAGACTCACCCCGCAACTCCTTTAACCTTCGGCGCAAAATTGCAGGGCGAAAACGTAGCTGAAATCGTTTTATACGAGCTTAACGACCAAAGCTTCCGTTTCGTAGAAAGCTCTGTTGAAGATTTTGAAAGCGGAGCGTATACGAAAGGTCAAGTTCGCGACGATCAAGCTCCCGTAGTTTGCCTTGACGATAAGGTAAGCTATATCGAATTCGGTAAGGAATTAAGCGTAAGCCCCGTTGCTATCGACGTTTTAGCATCTTCCCCTACCGTAACTCCTTACTACTATATTTTAAATCAAGACCAAGTTGCTCAAGGCGCTTCCTTCAATGCAAACGATACCGAAGGCTCGTTATTTACGAAGATTACCGAAAAGGACGAAGTTTTCTTTATTGACGGACCTAATTCCTACTACCCTGAAACCGACGACGCTGGCTACCCCGAAGCGTTAAAGGTAAACTTTGATGCAGAATGTCTTGCAAAGGTTTACTACGAAGTTACCGACGTAACCTCTGCTAACAAGCAAGCGGACAAGGTTCTTTTAGAGTGGTACGTTGAAAACACCGTTGAAGTAAACGGCAACGACTATATTTGCGTTGGCACCGATACTGCAGGCGTTAAGTATAAGAGCGGTGCTGAATTAGAAACCGCTATCGACGCATACCAAGCCAAGCTTGACGAGCTCACCCAAGACGAACACGGCCAGCCCATCTTAACCGCAGGCTCTTCCGAATGGTTATATCTTCCTTCCGTTGAAGACTTGTTTGAATTAAACAGCATTGACGAATACGAAGATCTTAAATTCTCTATTTACTACAACGGCGAATCCAAGCAAAACAGAACCGGCTTGCAGTACAACGGCCTTTCTATCAACGTAAAAACTAACGGCTATTATACCTTTACCGTATTTGCAACGGACGTAGCGGGCAACGCAATGTACTATCTTAACAGCGACGGTGAAATGGAAGAAATTACCGCTTCTGAAATTTGGAACTTCTTTGAAGACGACGAATTAGCGGGAATCGTTCCTTGGTTCAGCTTTAACGTAGGCTATAAGGCTGCTACCGTCGAAACTCCCAAGGCGCAGGATACCGCATACGTTGGTACCAGATATACTGCAGATAAGTTCGATATTAACGGCGTAACCGGCAAATATACCGAAACTTACACCTTAACCTTATTTGATAGAGAAAGATACACTCAAGAAATAGGCGAAATTTCTTACGCATATTTCATTGAAAACATATCCACCATCTACGAAGAAAACAGAGACTATTTCAAAATTATTCCCGCAGCTTCTACTATTAAAGAAGAAGATAGCGACTACGAATTGAATAAGGAATATAGCTGGAATAGCTCGTCCTTATCCTTCGTTCCTCAAGAAGAAGGCAACAACTCCTTCTACGTTATTAGATTAGTTCTTGAAGATACTATCGCAAGCGAAACCACCGTTGAATATATGGCAATAAGCGTTTCTGCAAAGCCTTCTTCCTTGCGTGGCGATAGCGAGTGGCTTGAAAACAACCTTGCTACCGTAATCTTATTCAGCATTGCTGCCGTATCCTTTATCGGTATCGTAGTATTGTTCGTGCTTAAACCTAAAATGCCTAAAGATTTAGACGCAGTTGAAGGCGAAAGCGTAGCTAATAAAGAATAACTAAATAATATTATCGTTGGGTAAAAGCCCGCGGTTGCACAAAGCGCAACCGCGGGCTTAATTTTTTTGCCACAACCTTACCCTTAACCCATCCTTGCGGAGCGTTGGAACGGAGCCTAATGTCATCCTCGAGGAGCGTAGCGAAAGCCGTAGGCGAAGCGTAAGGAGCGTAGCGACGGAATAGCGATTGTTCGACTTTGTCGCAATCGCGTCAGGATCCAAAGAGATTCTTCGTTTCACTCAGAATGACAGTAAGTATAAAAAATGAACGCACCCCTTGCCTCCCTATGACGAGGGAGGTGTCAACGCAGTTGACGGAGGGAGAGAACCATCCCACCCCTTGCCTTCCCCCCTAAACAAGGGGGGAAGGGGGACCGCTTGCGGTGGATGAGGGGTTTAAAGTTAAGTAAACGGTTTTTCTTATAAAAGTGGGTGGAGATTCTTCGTTTCACTCAGAATGACGGCAAGGAAACAATTTATCGCTTTACTTAACGAAAGAAAATATTAAAAAACACAAATTTGCCTATTGACAAAATAAACTT
>SVIM01000014.1 GCA_015069485.1 Clostridiales bacterium
GGCTCGTTTTTATAACCTATGCAATAATTACCGATATACACCACGTCTTCGCTATAATTATTAAAATATGCCGTGTTTTTAAAAGCAGAGCCTCCGATAGTGGTAACACCTTCTGGAATTGTTATTTGATTTAAAGAACTGCATCCATAAAAAGCATAACTACCAATTTCATCAACGCCTTCGGGTATAGTTATTTCCATTAACGAGGTGCAATTATAAAAAGCATAGTTGCCAATAGAAGCAACACCTTGAGGAATTGTTATTTCAGTAAGCGAAGAACAACTTTGGAAAGCATGGTCGCCAATAGAGGTTACGTTTTCTGGAATATTTACTTCCTTTAAATTAGTACAACCATTAAAAACATAAGAACCAATACTGGTAATAGTGTTTGGTAATTTAATACTCTTTAATGAAGCAAGATAATTAAAAGCACCATAATCTGCAGGATTAAAAGCAGTACTATATCTTCCATATATTGCTGTTATAGGCAAGCCGTTGTGTGATTCGTGTAAGCGTATCGAAACGGGCTCGCCGACAACGCCAATTATTTGATAGGCGTTACTGCTTTGCAGATAATTATAGAACAACGTATATTCGTTGCCAAACTCGTCAAGGTAAGTTTCTCGCGAATTATCAATTTTAATTCCTATCACGGGGCAAACGGCTTCTAAATTAGTTTCTACTATTACGTCAGCTTGAAATTCACACTCGGTGCAAACGCCGTTTTCGTCGTAAAAGTGGAAATTGCTAACCTTTTTTAAAGTAGTGTCGCCACAAGTTATACAGCTTACGTTCACCCAACGTTCCGTGCAGTCGCCCATTACCGAAACGGCTTTTTGCATATCGTAATTATGCTCGCCGGCTTTGTTAAAGCGGTAATCTAAATCTCCGCAAAGGGCGCAGGAGCGTGTATCGTAGCCGATAGACGTGCAAGTCGCTTCTATTTCCGTTTGCCAACTGCCGTATTCGTGGGTGCAGGCGGTTAAATCCTTGCCGTCCACTCCGTCTATTCCGTCTTTGCCGTCGGTGCCGTTTACGCCGTCAATTCCGTCCTTACCGTCAACGCCATCTACGCCATCAATACCGTCCTTACCGTCCAAGCCGTTTGCGCCATCCTTGCCGTCTTCGCCTTTAACGACGCCAAGGTTTTTCTCCGTTCCGTCGGTGTAAACAATAATGAGCTCGCCATTATCGTTTATGTACGTATCATCCACACTTTTTGTCGCACACGCAGGCGCAAAAATTGCGCTTACACCCACAACTATGCCCAAAACACTCGCCAAAATCTTAAATTTTCTACTCTTTTTTTCTTTCATATTTTTCATATTTTTCATATATTTCCTAAAATCCCCCTTGGATTTTTGCTTTCATTTCCACCTTGCTTTTGCGCTTATTTAAAGCGCGCCGCCGCCCCGTCATCCTTGAGCGAAGCGAAGGATCTTTTTAGCGAATATTATCTTATGATAATATTATACTACAAGTTGAAAAAAATTGCAATACCCTGTCCCAAATAGCGTGTTTTTAGGCAAACATTTATAAAATTATATATACTTTTACACGCAAAACTCAATTTTTTGCAACGATAAATTTAACAAAATAGCATTAATGGGACATAGTGCAGGTGGGCATTTAGCACTTTTGTATGCGTATAAGGCTGCCGCTGGACATTCTGTAAACGGCAATCCGATGCACCCTATATCTCTTGTCATCTCCGAAGCAGGACCAATTCTTTTTGCGGAAAAATATGTTGATGAAAACGGCAATGAGAGCTACAGTATTCACGTTGACAATAATATATGCGCTATGCTAGGAATAACTAATAGAAATGACAATCGTTTTTCCCCCGAAGAATTAGCAATTTTAGCAGATGCTTCCCCTTATTGCGTTGCGCAGAATTTTAATGCATATACTGTTATTCCTTACACAATTCTTGCATATGGAAAGGGGATAATTTCTGCAACGGGTGAAGATGGCGACGGACTCATACCTATTGAGCCTGCAATTGGGTTATATAACTCGCAAACTAATTCACAAAAAGTTTTAGCGGATCTTGGTAATGAAAGTGGTTATTTATATTCAACTGCTAATGATAACTGTATTTTATATTATTTTTATGGAGTTAATCATGGTGAGTTCGGGGACGATAAAGATGTTGATTTTAACGATACAATAAACCCAAAATCATCTATCTCCAATGTCATAAGCTATTACAATTTTATTTTAAGTAAATTATCTATTTAAAATAAGTGGTGCTCGCAAATTGCGAGCACCACTTATTTTAATCATAATAAATAATGTCTAAATATGGAAAAGTTTCTTTAAATGCAACAAAATCCAAAATGGTCGATCTATAAACATTTAGACTATGTAATGATGTACAATCATAAAATGCTAGTGGAGTTATTTCCACCACACTTCTAGGTATTGTAATACTCGTTAAAGCAGTACAACCATTAAAAGTAAAATCATCAACTTTTATTATACTGTTTGGTAAATCTATTTCCTTTAAGTTTAAACATAGTCCAAATGCCCCGTCAGCAAAGTGTGTTGTTCCTTCTTTTATTACTACTTTTTCAGGGCATTCTTCAGGATTTTTTACTCCTATACAAATATCACCTATATAAACAATTTCACCTTCGTAATTGTTCCAATATGCAGTATCACTAATTGTATAGCTTGAAATTTCTATTTCAGGATTTTTAATAACTATTTCACTTAAATTCACGCATCCCTTAAACGTTTTATTGTAATCTCTATCAAAAATTTGAACCACACCTTCAGGTATAATAATACTTTCTAATGTTTCACAACCGCTAAAAGGGAAACTAAAGGAACCAAAACCATAGCAACCACCAATGTTTGTTATAGGTATTCCGTTAATACCAGCAGGTATTATTACGTCAACTGGGGTACCTACGTAATCTAATATCATATAGCCGGAAGCGCTATAACTAGTAATTAAAACAAGCCCATAACTTCTATCAATACTCCACCAAACTATTCTAGAGCCATCACCATACACGTCTTCAATATATTCTTCACTTTCAATAAAATGGGTAATATCTCCACACTCGGTGCAAACCCCGTTTTCATCATACTTGTGTTCAATATGAGTTTGAATTAATTTCGTATCGTTGCAGTTTTTGCAGGTAGCGTTTACCCAATGCTCTGTGCCTGTGCTAACAACGTCAACTGCGGTTTGCATATCGTAATTATGCTCACCGGCTTCGTTGAAGCGGTAGTCTATATCTCCGCAAAGGGCGCAGGTGCGAGTATCGTAGCCGATAGACGTGCAAGTCGCTTCTATTTCCGTTTGCCAACTGCCGTATTCGTGAGTGCAGGCGGTTAAATCTTTACCGTCAACGCCGTTAACACCGTCAATTCCGTCTTTTCCGTCCAAGCCGTTTGCGCCATCCTTGCCGTCTTCGCCTTTAACGACGCCAAGGTTTTTTTGCGTTCCGTCAGTATAAACAATAATGAGCTCGCCATTATCATTTATGTACGTATCATCCACGCTTTTTGTCGCACACGCAGGCGCAAAAATACTACTTACACCCACAACTATGCCCAAAACACTCGCCAAAATCTTAAATTTTCTACTCTTTTTTTCTTCCATATTTTTCATATTTTTCATATATTTCCTAAAATCCCCCTTGGATTTTTGCATAGTTTTACGCCAAAATTTTTACCTTATTTCCGCCTTGTTTGCTCGTCAAATTTTTACTTTGCTTTTGCGCTTATTTAAAGCGCGCCGCCGCCCCGTCATCCTTGAGCGAAGCGAAGGATCTTTTTAGCGAATATTATCTTATGATAATATTATACTACAAGTTGAAAAAAATTGCAATACCCTGTCCCAAATAGCGTGTTTTTAGGCAAACATTTATAAAATTATATATACTTTTACACGCAAAACTCAATTTTTTGCAACGATAAATTTAACAACGATATAGTGTAATTAAAAAAAAGCGGGCGCGATTAAAAAATCGCGCCCGCCCTTACCTTTTTATTGAAGCGTTTAGTTTTTTTATTTATTAAAATTTAAATTAACTGCTTGCGTTAATTTTTTTTGCGGTTAATTATTATAGACGCAACGAACAATCCGCCAACGACAACGGTTACCGCGCCTACTCCTACGCAAATATTTATAAGCGCAGTTTGCCACCAAGGCGTAACGTTTACGAGCACGTCGTCTGCCGCCGTACCGTTCATAATATTAGTGCGAACTATATTATATATCATATGCTTGGTTGATTTACGCAAAGCCCAAGCAACCGTAGGGGAATTTTTCCATTTAGCGAAAGCAGAAGCGTCGTTGTTTCCGTCAAAGCTATCCGTTCCGGCAAGGATGCCGTCCACTTTAGACATAGTTCCGCCCGAATCCCAGTCGGATATTACTATGCCGTCAAAGCCCCACTCGTCACGCAAAATCGTCGTCATCATAGCGTAGCTTGCGCCGCACCATCTTGCGCCTATACGGGTAAACGAGTTCATCGTTGCGCTTGCTCCGCCTTCGGTAAAGGTGTATTCAAACGCCCTTAAATAAAGCTCGCGACTTGCCTGCTCGCTACCCCATATACCAACGTGGCGGCGATTAGTTTCCATATCGTTCAAAGCATAGTGTTTTACGTACGCCATACAGCCCTTACTTTCGATACCCCTAACCTGCGCTGCAACGATTTTACCTGCAAGGAAGGCGTCCTCGGAAGGATATTCGAAGTTTCTGCCACCGAAAGGTGAACGGTGAAGGTTTGCGCCGGGGCCGTATATGCCTTGATAGCCTAAATAAAGCATATCTTCGCTCATATGCTTGCCCATTTCTTCAATTAATTCGTCGTTGAAGGTTGCGGCAACTATGGGCGCGCAGTTGTAGATAACGTAAACCCAATCTTCACGCTTAGGTCTATCTTCATTTATGTTGGCTTCCGCCCAGTCGGGTAAGCCGAAAATTGCCTTGTCCGTTCTTTGAGTAATGCCGACGGGACCGTTTTCTTCCTTAGTGGGATTTAAGCCTATGCTTGCCGCGCCTTGCGTGTTATGATATGCCTGAGCGCATAATAAGGCTTGCTCTTCCCAAGTCATTTGGTCCAAAAGCTTGTTCCAATAATCTTCCCACTCTTCGTTCCAATCCTCGTCGTATTCGTTTAACGGCGCGTTCATAAACATATAGGCGGTAAGCCCGTTATCTGCGCCATATGTGGGCATCTCCAAGCCTTCTTCTTCAACGGGATCTCTATCGTAAGCAAGGTCTGCTTTAAGCTCTGCCGTCATAGTAAGCGACGCTGCAGCAACGGGATAGGTTTGCGCCCAATCGCTTCTTGAAAGGTATACGACGGAGTTTTCTCCCCTGCCCTCGTACTTATTAATATCACCGCTATCAAGCTGATTAGTTACTTCGACGCCCGTATAAGAGGCCTTTGAATAAGTTTTATAATCGTTTTCGCTAATAGTAATTTTTTCAACGAAATCTTCTCCCATAGCGGAATCGATTTCTTCGCCCATAATTTTTTGCGTTGAGGTTTGGTAACCCTTTTCGTTTAAGATGTTGTTGATAGCAACGTGGGAATCAGTTGCAACCGTTAAGAAATAGTCGCCCTTTTCAACGATATAAGTTAACGCGTTGTTTGCGTCGTATGTTTTAAAAAGCTCTTTAGATACGGTAACGGTTACCCTTTGTTCACCGCCGTTTGCTTGTAAAAGCTGGGTTTTTGCATAACCTACTAGCTCTACCGAGGATTTTTCAATTTGATTTTCAATATCGTAATCGGTATAAGGCTTTTGAAGGTAAACCTGCACCGCATCCTTACCGTCGTATTCGCCGACGTTAGTTACCGTTACTGAAACCTCGTAATTGTCGCCGTTTTGCTTTACTGCAAAATTGCTATATTCAAAAGAGGTATAAGACGCGCCGTAGCCAAAGGGAATAGCCACTTCGTTATCGTAATTCCACTCGGTATCGCTCATTTTTGCGCCTACGGGATCTTGCGCGTTGCCGTTACCTATAATAGCGTCTTCGTATCTCGTTTCATAATACTTATAGCCTACGTATATGCCTTCCTGATAAACCATATACATTCTTTGGCGATAAATACCGTTGCCCGATTCGTTAAGTCCGCTACAATCGCCAGCGTACATATAGCTTCCGTCGTTTACGGTTGCGGGGGCAGATTCGTTATCGAAAGCGTAGGTATCGGGAAGATGACCTGAAGGGTTAACTTCGCCACAGAGCAAATCGGCAACAGCCAAATTGCCCGAAGTACCAACCTGACCTATCCACATACAAGCGTCGATAGCGTCGTAGTAATTTTGATATAATTCTTCAAGCTGTAAAGGGTTTGCGGTGTTTAATAAAAGCACCACCTTTTTAAACACGTTTGATTCCTTATAGGTTTTTATATTTTGCAACAAATCCTTTTCTTGCGAGGTAAGCGCAAGGTAATTGCCGTTTTGTCCGTTTATCTTATTTTCCGTGCTTGAATAGTGCAAGTCGGAATATTCGCCACCCGTACGGGAAAGAACCACGATAGCAACGTCGCCGTATTGAATAAACGAATCCTTAACGTCGTTATTATACAAATTCCAAGGGACTTCGTTTACCGCCCAAGTTTGACCTTCGGTACAGCTTGATTTAGGGTCTACCCTATTGTAGCTTCTGCCTGCGCCCGTGGTGTAAAAATCCCAAAGCGTAGGGTTAACGGTTACGCCGTGCTCGGCTAAAGCATCCTTTAAGGTCGTGGGGTTGGAAAGCGAGGGATTAACCCAACCTGAACCGCTACCCGATTCAACCATATCGACGGAGGATTTTGATAAAAGCGAAACGTTTTTATCGGAATCGGTAAAGGGTAACGCAGAGTTTTTATTCCACAATAAGGTTGCGCCCTCCGCTTCCACCCTTTCAATAACGTCAACGTCTTTTTCGTAAATAATTTCGCCGTTTGCGTAGGTTTCACCTTCTAAATAGTCGGTTTTAAAATAATCTACTCTTTCTCCGTCGCCCTTAACCGTTTCTACGTTGGTAGTGCCAAGCATCATATTTATTGCCGCAGTACCAAAGTTAATAGCCGCCGCCGTGCCCGCAATTACGCCCGCAAGCAACACGGCAAAAACACAGGTTAAAATGCCCCAAAGCTTTTTAGAAAAAAACTTCATCCTTCTTCTCCTTATCTGTTTTTATCCTTTAAGGATAATTTTACCTTTACATTATACAACAAAACTTGGCATTTGAAAATATACTACTTATAAAAATTATCTGTTTTTTATATTTAAACCTAATTTAGTTTGCAAATTAAAAACGGAGGGCGTTAAAAGTCCTCCGTTAAATTTTATAAATATAAATTCGTTACATTGCAATAAACAGCGATAAAAATTGCTTTTTACGCCGTTAATTCAAGCATATTCGCCACCCAATTAAAAATTTTTGATTAATTGTCGTCTTCGGATGCGGTGTTGCAGTAGTATTCGTAAACCTCTTCTAAAAGCGCGTCGTCTTCAATAATATCCAAGGTTTCTTGCTTTTCGTTTAAAATAAAAATAGCAATTTCGTCTTCAGCAACGTCGGCGTTTTCTTCAGCGGCTAAAAGCAATACGTACTTTACGCCCTTGTATTCAACCACGTCGATAAGCTTAAACTTTACGACGTCGCCGTTTTCATCAACGAGCTCGATAATTTCTTCTTCTAATTCTTCCATCATTTCGTTTTCGCGTTCTGCCATAATATATCTCCTTTTAAGGCTTTTAGCCCTTATTGTTTATTCTGTTTAAATAGCCGTCCAAAATATTTGCGGCGGCAAGGGCGTCCACGTAGTTTTTTCTCTTTTCCCTACGCATACCCTCAAAAATCAGCGTTTCGTGCGCCATCATAGTAGTAAAGCGTTCGTCCTCGCAAATTACGGGCACGGAAACCGCTTCCTTTAAAGCGTTTATAAAGCGTTGCGTTTTTTCCGTTTGTAAAGCGTCGGACCCGTCGAAATTTACGGGCAAACCGCAAATAACGGCCGTTGCGCCCTTTTCCTTTACGATATTTGCCAAAGCTTGAATATCCGTTTTAAAGCCCTTTCTAAAATAAGTTTGCGAAGGAAGGGCGTAGGTATTAAACGGGTCGGAAATTGCAACCCCTATTCGTTTGTCGCCAATATCAAAAGCTACGTACCGTTCCATAAATTTATTATAGCACAGTATATAGTTTTTTTCAAGCGTTTGCATAGTTTTTATTTTTAAACTTAAACGAAACAACGGCGGCGAATTAAAAATTCGCCGCCGCTTCATCTTTATAAATTATTCTATTTTATTATAATATACACTCATTGATTTATTGTTATTGTTCAAATTATTTGCATAAGTAACCAACCTTATATCGTCATTACTTTCATAGCTTATGGTTATACTTGTAGCAAATAGATTTTCACTGATAATAACTTCAACCGTCTCACCTTTTTCAATCTCTATTGTTTCAATATCAAAAAGCCCAAACCAATTTTTCGCACCATTTAAGGTACACATTTTTGAATTATATTCGGCAACCAAATCTGAGCTTGAATTATTGGTTATTGCAATAGTCCACTGATTTCCTACCTTATTTACTAAATTTATTTCCAAATACGATAATTCCCAATGCGCCGTCAAATAAATATTTTCAGCAAATTTAAAAGGTCTATTCTCAACCCCATTCACATAATATTTTTCACCATTTGCCGCTTCGAAATAAAGGAATTTATAACCTATTCGCATTGGTGGATAAATTGTAGGGAACGGTTCATCATAATCAACATATGCACTAGAATCACCGAAGCCACCGCCTGCTAAATCGAAGTATATAAAATACCTATTAGCCCACCATCCTGCATACAAGGTTGTGTCGTTTTCAAAGTAGACAGGCCTATTCACCATAGACGCATCATAGTACATGGTTCCCTGTTTATTAGGAGCTTCAAAATAACCAACAAAGTCGTACCCTTCCCTAGTAGGTTCAGCAACTCGCGGAATTGGATAACCATAATCTACCACTACACTATCCGTTCCTCCTGTGCCACCTTGGTTATCAAATGTAACAGTAACGTACTTTACGTTTACTACTAACCAAAAACTAGGGTAAGAACTATGCGCTATTACAATATCATATCCTCTATCTATACCTTCTTTTATTGACAAAATTCCAGCGTTAGATAATTCAAAATAAGTATTATTTGCAACAGTTTGATAAGATACGCTTTGCGGTATTTCAACGCCATCAATTATTGAAACAAGTTCAATTTGGTAGTCTTTGCCCTTTTGTAGCCTTACGTTTGAATCGCACACTTCACCGTCAATTTTCCACCTTAAATATTGTTCATCGACAGTAATTTGAGAAGTTATGCTACTATCGGTATGAGAATATTTAATAAAACATTTTTCACCGGCTGATAAACTAAAACTATACGTTTTTGTATTTCCACTAATAGTTACTATAGCGATATTATCTCCATTTTCATCTAAAACGGAGGCTGTTTTACTACCGCTATTCCAACTTATCGTTAATTTATATTGAACATTAGTGTTATAAGAGTTTTCAAAAGATAAAACTTCTTTATCTGCAGTAATTTTAATAACTTCATCAACCGTTGTTGTAGTAGGCTCGGAAATTTGCACTGCAACAAAAAGACTTGAAGACGTTTTATTAGTAATCACAAAAAAATATTTTTGATTTTTAGTAAAATTAAAATAACAATAATTAGTATTGCTTTCTTCAACCACTTCAAATTGACTATTTAAAATTTTAACAGCACAATTGCTGTTGTTTATCATTACCTTTTTATACCCATTTTCGAGCGCTGTACATTGTACGATAATATTATTGTTTCCCGCAATGCTTATTGCTTGTATAATAGTCGGCAAATCACATCTTATGGTTTGATTAATTACACCATTTGAATTATTAGAAACAACTATTTGATACAAACCACCTGCATTTAAACTAACGCTATAAATGTTCCCCGATTTAGTTATACTATTTGCACCATCAACAGATATTGTCGTACTAGAAGGAATAGTAAACTTATATGTACCTGAATATTGAGGAGAGAAAGAAAAGGTTTGATTGCCGTTGGGTAATAAATATAAAGGCACGTTTTTACCTAAAAAATCAGTTTCTTCAAGAACGGTTTGAGGTTCAGCGTTATTAAAAAGAACTCTTTCTTTTTTAAACATTAAGCTTTGAGAATTGCTATCTACCCAATTGCCCGCAACGTATTCCATAGACTCGTAATTAGTAAGCCGCCTTGCAATGTCAAATTCACAGTATTGATTGAGCCTACTTCTATAATTGGTTTCATTTAATAACGTTATAAATTCAGCATACGATTCTCCCGCATCAGAAAGTATTATTTCTTGTTCTGGCTCAACACTTGCAACGCGAGAATAACTAGGTAAATTCGTATTGTTTAATTGATTAGATTTTGATTTTTCAGTAAATATATTGTTCTCATTATTTGCTTGTACAGTTGTTTCTTGTCCCTCATTATATAAATCGTTTGCAAACTCAACCACGTCGATAACGTCACAAATAATACTACCTATTTGTGTTGTATCTAACGTAAAGTCTATGTATTTTTTCACTGAAAATTCAGCAAGTTCAACAGCTAAATCTGTTTCCGTTTTATAACATACTTTACCAAAATTGAATCTTGATTGATATATAATTAATCCGTCATCCGCCGATTTAGAATAGCCAGAATCGCCATAATTTAGCGCATTTTCATTTTGCAATACTGTTAAAAACCGTGGATTTGCAACGTAATATTTGTACCTATTACCGCCATATTTCAGCCAATTATAATTTCCACTACTATCAGCCGTTCTCAAAAAACTTTGTTGCAAAATAGGCTTTATTCTAATTACGTAATCATTTAAATGTTCACCAGAGTCAAATTCATACACAAAGTCTATAAGCAAAAGGTCAAAATAATCTCCTTCTTTAACCATATAAAAGCCGTATTCTTTGCCGTTATATTGATACGTAGCGTTAGTTGTAGTAGATTCTAAATACTGTTTAGGAACTACTTGCGCTAGTTCAGGAAATGAAGTATTTGATGTTGCGCCTTTAACTTCATTTGAAAATGTTTTTATATTCTTATTAGACAAACTTCCATCGGCTTTTAGCAGATTATCAGAATCGGTATAATTCTCAACACTAATATTAGTTAAAGAAGTAGCAAAAACCAAACTTTCCCCATTATTAATTAGAACTGAAAGTGATAAAACGAGTAAAAACATTAACACGTATGCATAAACAATAAGTTTTCTAGATTTCAAAATGTTACCCCCATTATCTTATAGTTAAAATTAAGTGTATTGACCTAAACTTCCATATAGTAGAAGTCGAACAAGCATAATAATTAATATAATACAATCCTTTTTCTTTCGCTTTATGATGTGTCACGAGTTGCGTACCATCTGGAGCCGTGTACAATATATCACCTTCAAACACATTGGGTCCGCTACGTTTAGTATCAAACCAATTATCACTCCAATACGGGTGGTCCGGTAGATTATAAGAATCTACCCAAAAGGATATTTCTTCGCCCGTGTATTCGTATTCGTAATAAAGCTCGCTAATATCTGGCGTAAAAATCCATTCGTCGCCGAGGCTATTTTTTATTTTTATTGTTACGTCATACTTTTGGTCTTCAGGCTCACTTTCGCTACACGCAGAAAAACTTATCGCGCCAAGCAATACGAGCAAACTTAATAAAACAGTAAAAATATTTTTTAGTTTTTTCATAAGGCATTTCTCCTACTGAATAAATTGACAAACATATTTTAACACATTTTGATAATTTTGTCAATAATAAATTTTAACTATTTTACTTGTTAACATAAATATTGAGAAATACTTAATACTTAAATGTAGTCTACGTTATTCAAACTCCCTAAAATTACGAAACAACGGCGGCGAACATTACGTTCGCCGCCGCTAAAAATTATGAATTTTGCATCTCTTCGCCGTTATTGCTTTCGTTTTTATCTAACTTTTCGTCGATATAATTTTCTACCTTAGCCATAAATTCTTCTTGATTCTTTTTAACAAGGCTTCTTAACTTGCAGTTGTTGGCAACGAGTAAAGCGCCACCTACCATACCAAGCGCAACGCCTAACACAAATTTTTCCATTTTTCTCTCCTAAAGTTAAGCATATTTTTTAAAAACACCCCCACATATGCGCCGTTTAACGCACTTTAAACGACGCAAACGCTTTGGGATATTTCTTATACATAGTATGCGAAAAATATAAGGCGTTTATAACTGTAAATTTTTTACTTGCAATTTTAAAAGATTATTTTCGTCGGTTAAGCGCTTTACGGTGGCAAAAAGCCTTTTGTTTTCTTCCTTTAAAGAAGAAGCCAACCTATCGTAAAGCCCGTTAATTTCCTCCTCTAATTTTTGCCTCGCCTCGCAGGTGTCGAAGTTAATCCCACACTCCTGCATAAGCTTTTGCAAGCGCTCGGGCTCTTTAACCAACACGTTGCGGTATTTGTTTTGGTAGCGAAGCATAAGCTTGTCGTCCCCCTTGGCAAGCTCTAAAACGGCGCGCCTTACCGAAACGCCTTTGCTTTTTTTATGCAAAATAGCCTTTAAAATGGCGTCCGTCTCCTCCTCGGTAAATTCTAAAATTTTTTCCGCCTTTAAGCTCGTTCCCTTTAAAAGCTCCTTTACCCTTTCGTCGTCCGTGCTTCGCAAAAGGGCGTAATAATAATTTCGTATACTACCCTTTGCCCTGCCCGTTTTTTTAGAATATTCGTCAAAAATTCCCGTAAGAGTTTTACCCATAGCCTTGCCTGCGCAAACGTACTGCACGAATAGCTTTGCTTCTTCTTCGGTATAGCCACAAATTTTACCCATATAAAATTGCTCCTTTTTTTATTATTTGAAAAATTTATTGACATAATTTTTTTGCTTTATACATTAAATAACTAAAAGGAGTTTAATGAGAGTATATTTTTTATCAAAAATTAAAGCGGCGTTAAAGATTAACGGCGAATTTTTGGGGCACGCCGATATGTTTGAAAGGCGGGTAGAGCTTGACCTTGCCGACGGCGTTTTTGTAGAATTAATCCCCGAAGGCGAATATTTTGCCCTAAATTTTTTTGTTGACGAAGGCTTTTTGCACCGTCCGCCCGCCTTTATAGACCTATATGATTTAGGGGGCGATATTTTGATATTCGCACGGGAATATACGCCGACTAACGCAAATTTTGCCGTAATTGCGCAAGCGAGCTTTTGCAATAATTTAGTAACGGTTTTTTCGCAAGGGAAAATTTTTGTCGCGTTTGAGGGCAAGGAATATTTTATTCACGAATTGCCGTACGAGTTTAAACAATGCAAAATTAAAGACGCCCTGCTTTGCAATAAAAGGGTTTGCGTGATTGAGGCGGAAAATTACGTTGCAATACTTTCCGAATTAGGCAAGCTTTTATTTTTAAACAAAATAACAAGCTATAATCTGGGCGAAAATTTATCCGTTTGCGTAGATTTTGAAAACTGCTTAAAGCAGGTTTTGCATTGTAAGTTTTTATACGACGGCACCGCCCTTACCCTTGCCGAAAGCAAAACCGTTGACGGGCTTGCCCCCACCGAGGAGCTTTTGCACTTTGCCTTTTTTGAAAGCGTTTTAACCTGTGGCGATTACGCAAGGTTTTTATGCGCCGAGCTTAAAGACAAGGCGCGCCACCTTAAAGAATTTTTGGGCGACTTTTGCGCCGTAACCGTACCCCCGGAAAGATTTTTTGCCAAGCACGGCGAAATTTTTGCCGTGGGATTAGTTTACCCCAAGGGTAAAAATTTATTTAAGGTTAAGTACTTTGCCGTGGAAATTTTAAACGGCGAAATTTGCAATATATTTCAGGTAGAATAAAAAAACGCACTTATAAAAGTGCGTTTTTATTATTTGCGATAAGGTTTGTAACCGATTAAATTTTTTATACCTTTAAGCCTTAAGCAAGCCCTTTTGATATTGCATATTTTTATATTCAAACTGCTTTTTATAATTACGCCTTGCCACGGGTAAAAAGGCTATAAGCGCTAAAATTTCGGCTATGGGATAGCAGAACCAAATTCCGCTTTGCCCAAACGCCCAGTTTAAAATAAACGCTGCGGGTATTAGCACGATTAACTGACGGCAAAGGGACATTAAAAGGGACGAGAACGGCTTGTTTATTGATTGAAGCATATTAATAATTACGATAGATACGGAAGCGGGAATAAAGCAAATACAAATTACCCTAAACGCATAAGCGCCGTCTGCAATTTTATCTAAATCGGAAGTAAATACGCCCATAATAAATTCCGGCAAGGTTAAAAACAACACCGTACCGACAGCCATAATACTAAACGAAACTACAAGCGCAAGCTTAAACGCCTTATTAAAACGCTCTTTTAAATTTGCGCCGTAATTGTAGCTTAATATAGGCATTAAGCCTTGCATTAAGCCGAACACGGGCATAAATATAAAGGATTGTACCTTAAAGTATGCCGAAAGCACGAAAATTCCGTTGCCTTCCTTTAAAAGCGTGTTTAAAATAATCGTTATAAACGAGCCCATAGCGTTCATTACAAACGCCGGCGTTCCCGTTTTTATTATGCTTAAAAAGTATTCCCTTTTAGGCTTGTAGCCCTTAAGCGAAATGCTTACGTCCTGCTTTTTTAAGGTAAGGAAGCAAATGGCAACGCCTGCCGCGCACCATTGACCGATTACCGTTGCGACGATTGCGCCCAAAACGCCCCATCCAAAGCCTAAAATAAAAACGGCGTCTAAAATAATATTTATAATTGCACCGGTAAGCTGGCTTATCATAGGAAGCTTCATATTGCCCGTTGCCTGTAAAATTCTTTCGCAAGTGATTTCTAAAACACCGCCGAACGAAAGACATAAATAAAGCTTTAAATAAAGCGCGCCTTGCTCAACCACGTAATTTACGTCGGTTGCGTTACCTTCGTTTACGAATAGCGAAATAAACGGTTTAGAAATGGTTAAGCCCAAAATAATTAATATAAACCAAGCAATAAAGCTCATAACGATTGCCGTTTTTGCGGAATCGTTTGCCCTTTCTACGTTGCCTTCGCCAAGCTTACGGGCTATGTGCGCGTTTGCGCCTATTCCTATACCAAGCGCAACGGCAATAACTATCATAGTCATAGGGAAGGCTATGCTTACCGCCGTAAAGCTATCGTCACCCAAATTAGCACCAAAATACTCCACGTAGGTTTTTGCGGTATTAGAAACGAAAATGCTATCTACAATATTATAAAGCGCTTGCACGAGCATAGAAATTATTGCGGGCAACGACATTTCAAATAAAAGCTTACCCACGCTTTTTTCGCGCATTTTGTCCGAGTGTTTAATCTGTTTAGTATTTTCCATATTTTCTTTTGCTTAAAATAATACCTTCAAATAAAACCCCGTAGGCAGTTGCCTACGGGCGTTAATTTTTAATACTTTGTAATTTCTACCGTTTTAATTACGATAGGAAGAGAGGTTGCCGCAAAGGTAGTTTCCGTGCCCTTGTCTGCTACCTGTTCGTACAAATCAACGGTTACTTCTACGTCCTTATAGAACTTTAAGGATTCACCGCTATGATTTTCTTCGATATATTTGGTAATCGCTTCCTTAAGGTCGTTTAACACCTCTTCGTCCTTATCGTTTTTCAAAACTGCAAAGGTGCAATATTCATTGCCGGAAAGAGAAGAGGTCGATCCGATTTGCATTGCAAAAATGCTGGTTGCACTGTTGTACTTATAGTCAACGTAAAAGGCGGAATCGTCTTGCTCGGTTTCCATCCAAATCTTTTCGGAGGATAACTGACCGTTGTTATAAGTTTTATCACTGCTGTAATACATTTTTAACGCGCCGAAACGGCTGGTTAAGCCACCGTTTTCAACGGAGTGGCCGTTTTTAGAAAATTCACCGATTAAGGTAGGAAGCGCGTCTTTACCAACGAAGTTTCCGTTTTCAACCTGCGAATCCTTATATACGGAAGCGGAAAGCTTGCCAGCCAAGAACAAGTCGTTATAATACTTGCCTTCAAGGCTGTTATCTTCAAAATATTCCGTCATGCTTCCTACCGCCGCGTAGCTAGACGCGTAGGTTTCTGCATTGTAACCGTAACCGCCACCGTACCAATCGTTTGTGGTATAGTTGTGGATTATGGTATTATCGTAAAAGCCTTCGTCAGCAAGCTCGATAAAGTGCTTTACGGTTTGGGGATATTTATTTCTGTGAAGCTCGTATTCAAGCTCGTAGCTATTATCGTTGAATTCGATAGTTATTTTCGCTTCGGGACGTTTAGTTCCAATAGTACAGCCGGAAACACCTGCCGCAAATACGGTTACGCCGGCAATTAAAGATACGCAAGCAATGCGCGAAAGCTTTTTAAAAGTCATACAAACACCTTTTTATTATTTTACTTATACCACACTATTTTACTTTTTATTATTAAAGCCGTCAAGCAATTTTAAAAGCTTTTAAAAATTATAAGTAAAAATGGTGTGAAATTATATTAATCTTGCCCTACGCAACGCTAAATCCCACCCTTTTAAAAGCGTTTGCCTAGTTTCTTCCTGCATAGTAGGATTAAAGCTTTGCGAGGTTTTTGCTTCCTTTTTAATTTCCTCAACGCTTTGCCAATAACCTACGGTTAAGCCCGCAAGGTAGGCGGCGCCAAGGGCGGTTACCTCTATTGCGCTGGGGCGCACTACGGTAAGGTTTGAAATATCTGCCTGAAAGCTCATTAAAAAATTGTTGGCGCTTGCGCCACCGTCAACGGCAAGGCGGGTTACCTTAACGCCCGCGTCCTTTTCCATTGCCACGATTAAATCGTTTACCTGATAGGCGATAGATTCCAGCGAAGCCCTTACTATATGCTCCATTTTGCTTCCGCGGGTAATACCGCAAATAGTGCCCCTTGCGTCCGCATCCCAGTAGGGCGCGCCAAGCCCCGTAAAGGCAGGCACTACGAAAACCCCGCCCGAGCTTTCGACGGAATTTGCAATATCTTCCGTTTGCTTTGCAGAAGATATTATTTTTAGCTCGTCACGAAGCCATTGAACGACTGCTCCGCCGATAAAAACCGAGCCCTCTAACACATAGGGCGGTGCGCCGTTAACGCTTGCGCCCAAGGTGGTTACCAAGCCGTTTTTGCTTTGCACAGCCTTGTCGCCCGTGTTCATAAGCAAAAAGCAACCCGTGCCGTAAGTATTTTTTACCTCTCCCTTTTTAACGCAAAGCTGACCGAAAAGAGCGGCTTGCTGGTCCCCTACGACACCGCAAATAGGTATTTGAGCACCGCAAACGGTTGCCGCCGCCTTGCCGAAATTATAGCCCGAAGGATATACTCGCGGCAACATAGTACGGGGGATATTAAAAAGATTTAACAATTCCTCATCCCAGCAAAGCGTATGTATATTAAATAACATTGTACGGCTTGCGTTAGTATAGTCCGTGGCAAAAATTTCCCCACGGGATAAGTGCCACATAATAAAGGTATCTACCGTGCCGAATAAAAGCTCCCCTCTTTCAGCGCGCTCCCTTGCGCCTTCAATATTGTCTAAAATCCATTTAATTTTAGTTGCCGAAAAGTAAGCGTCTAACACTAGCCCCGTCTTTTTGTAAATTAAATCAGAGTAGCCCTGACTTATAAGCTCGTTGCAGTACTCCGCCGTACGCCTGCATTGCCAAACTATGGCGTTATATACGGGCTTCCCGGTAACCTTATCCCACACCAAGGTCGTTTCCCTTTGGTTGGTTATTCCTATTGCGCAAATTTGCGTAGGCAATACGTTTGCCCTAATAAGCGCTTCGGCGTACACCCCGACGATAGAGCCGATAATATCCTTCGGGTCGTGCTCTACCCAGCCTTGCTTGGGGTATATTTGCGGGTATTCCTGCTGTGCCATACCAACGGTATTGCCCGATTTATCAAAAACTATTGCCCTTGAGCTGGTAGTGCCTTGGTCGAGCGATAAAATATATTCCATAAATAATTTACCTTTAAATTTTTATTAAATTTATTATATCACATAAAATTTGCAATTTCAATATTAAGTAAAAAAATTTTAAGGGGCGTGGCAATTTTTTTGCCACGCCCCAACCTTATTAAAATTTATAAAAATTATTCCGTAGGGAATATACTGAGCAAGGGGAAAAGGAAATTAAGAACTAATATAACCGCAACCGAAATAGCCAACCAAGCAAATATTATAAAAATATTAAGGGCGATATTTTTACTCTTTTCAGAAGAAGGCGCGTCGCTGTTTTTAGAAAAATTAATAATTTGCAAAATACTGCTGCGTACGGTAGAAATTGCAACGCCAAACAGCCATCCGCCTATGCCGTATGCAAGCGCGCCGACGACGTCTTGCGTGTACACATAATAAAGCGCCCCTAAAATTACGCCTATAACGGTTGTAATTATACCCATTACCGACAGCAATTTAGCAGTACCGCCCGTTTTTTTGCTTTCGCTTGCGCCGTAAAGCGAACCCGTTGCTATAAATTCGTAACGGTACTTTACGCCCGATTTTTTAAGGGACGCAAGCTTGGGATATATATACGAGGGCACGGGGGCGTTTGCTCCGTCAAAGCTATCGTACATCCATTTTTGTCTTGCCCTGTCGTTAGCCTCTTCCGCCGCCCTATCGTATTCCGCTTGCTTTACCCTTTGCGCCTGATAATCTGCTTCCGTCGCGTAATATTCGGGCACCTTTTCCAGCTTAAACGAAGCCCTTTTAAAGCCGTCGGCTATCAACCTTTCGGTTAAATACTTATTCATTAAGGTAAGCTCGCAATTTTCGCCAACGCCAAGGCATAACTTTTCTTCATAAAGCTCTTGCGTGGATTTTACGGTAACTTCAAACTTATCTTTACCGCCAAGCAAAATCTCTTTTATCTTTTCGGTTATATCTTGATAAATTTTTTCCCAGTCTTCGGGAATATTACCAGCTTCCACCTGCTCCTTTAACGCAAAATATTTTGCGTACTTTTCGTTCTTTTCTTCTTCCGCCTTTTGTTGATTTTGCAAAGCAATAATTTCTTGTTGCTTTTGCTGTTCTATTTTAGCCTGTTCTTCCAGCTTCTTTTTAAGCTCTTTTTGCTGAATAATTTCGTCGCGTAACGCCATATTATTACCGCCTAAATTTTTATAATTTAATTATATCACTCTTGTATTAAAAATGCAAGCGTAAATTTTAAAGGCGTTAAAATAAGTTTAAATAGGGTATATTATGCGGTCAATTTGCATTTAAGGGCTAATTAAAATAAAATTTCGCAAAAATAAAACGGGAAGCGGTGCAAAAATAAAACGGAAAACGGCGCAAAATGCGAGCAAAAAACAAAACTAAAATACCACAAAAGCAAAACGGGAAATGGCAGGCAAAAAACGAAAAAATAACGCGCCGTTTTAATTTGGCGCGTTACCGTTTACTTACTTATTTACCATCTGCATCCACGGCTTTATCCTTAATATATTCGCTGTGATATTTTGCAATCTCGTCTAAATCCAGCTCAACGCGCTGCAAAAGCCCCGTGCACTCGTTTGCACAAACGCCAAGCTTGTAAAACTCGTCAATATATTTTTTTCCTTTTTTGCTATTCATAATTTTAGTTTGCCACTAATTTAGTAAAATATACGACAAAATTTTGCGTTTTGTTGCAAAAGTTTATATTAAGTTTATCTTGTAATATTAAACTACCATCATATTGTAACGATTAGGCGTTTGTATTAAAATAAAATTTAGGAAAGAGATATGTCACAAAACGAAATTTGCCAAGAAGAAATTAAAAAACCCACACTAAACGATATAAGAAAGCCTTGGTTTAGGGGCTTAAAGGCTATTATGCGTATTTTTATTAAACGCTCGGAATTTATTTACCTTGACGGTGAAATACCTGCAGGTAGCGTTATACTTTCTAACCACGAAGGAACGAGCGCACCGCTTGCCTGGGATTTATACAACGACGAGCCCATAAGATTTTGGGGCGCGCACGAAATGAATTCGGGGCTTGTGGAGCTTTATAAATACCAAACCAAGGTTTACTACCACGAAAAGAAGCATTGGAATTTGTTTTTAGCAAGGTTGTTTTGCCTTTTAGCCTCCCCCCTTACGAATTTGTTTTACAAGGGGTTAAACCTTATTTCCATCTACAATGACGCAAGGCTTAAAAAAACCTTTGAAGAAAGTATGGACGCGTTGAATAAAAAACAGCACGTAGTAATATTCCCCGAAGATTCTACTAAAGGGTATTTGCCCGTTTTAGAAAGCTTCCATAAAGGCTGCGTTTCCTTTTTAAAGGCGTGCTTAAAAAAGGGTATGGACGTACCCGTCGTGCTTGCGTATTACAAAAAAAGCGAGCGCAAATACATAATTGGTAAGGCAATATATGCCAGCGAATTATTTAAAGACACTAACGATTACGACGAAATTGCAAAAATTCTTTGCGACAAATGCAACGCTTTAGCAAGCGTTCCGCTTGACCAAAATTCTTAATTACAAATTAAATACGGCGGAAGCAAATTTAATGCTTCCGCCGTTAATTTTAGCGTTAGGTTTATAAAATTTCTTCCATAGTGGTTTTTAAGGGAATAAGCCCAAGCTTTTGGTAAAATTTTAAAGCGGACTCGTTTAAGTGCCAAACGTTTAGCGTTATATGGTAACAGCCCAAGCCCTTTGCAATCTCTTTTGCAAAGCCGAATAACGCCTTGCCTATACCTTTAAAGCGCGCGTTTTTATCTACGCACAAGTCGTCTATATAAAGCGTTTTTATGGGCTGTAAATTTTTACTAACCTCGCTTTGAATTTGGCAAAAAATATAGCCTAACACGGCGTTTTGTTTATTAGTTGCCACATATATAGGGGTGTTTTTATTTATAATAATATTTTCAAGCTCGCTTTTAGTATACTTTTTACCGCCCGAAACAAAAATATCGGGGCGCTTTTCGGCGTGCACGCTTTGCACCTCGTATAAAAGATTAGTTATTCCGTCAATATGGCAAGCCTGGGCTTTTACAATTTCAATTTGATAATCTTCCTTTATAATATCTTCCATTTGTACCCTCTTTATTTAAAAATTTTAGTGTAGTTGCCTAACAAGCTTAAAAGCTTATTCCAGTCTTTAGGGTAGGCGTTTACTCCGCTAAAAATTTGCCTTTCACCGTTATAAAAACGCAATTCAAGCTCCCAGCCGTCAGCGTCGGGCAGGGGCTCGCTCGGCAAATATCGTGCCTGCCATTTTGCAAAATCAATCTCGCTTAATCCCTGCTTAAATTCGGCAATAAGCTCCTTGCTGTTTTTATTCTGCTTTATTAAGGTGCTATTGCCGTTATCGTTAAAATTAAACCAGCCTTGGCTTAAATCTACGCTAAACTTTTTAACGCCCTTAAAGCTGTTTCCGTAAAACAGCCTTAAAAAATTTACGCCTAAAACCTTGTTATTTGGGGCATATTGCGCCACCAATTTTTGTAAATTGCCTTCTTCAAGGTCGCATTTATTTAAAACCCTTATCTCTATCGCAAGTGCGCCGAAGCACTCGATTTCTTCCTTGCAATAATAAATTTCCATATCTAAAGGGCTTGCATCTTCCCCACTTTCATAGCCCAAACGCGCTTTATTATAGTGTGCGAAAAGTTCTTTAAAGCTTGCAAAAACCGTTTTATCTACTATTATTGCATAAAGCCTTTCACCGCCCTTAACGCAGGTAAATTCTATAATATCGCCCGCCATCATACTTTGGCGTTTTTCGTCGTTAAGCCTTAATTCTATATCCTTTTTTCCGCTTTTTATTTTTTCAAACGGCGCAGGCTGTAATTTTAAATAATGAAGCATTTTATACCTTTAATTAAAAATTTTATTAATTTCTAATTATTATATCACTATTTTTTTGCAATTTCAATAGGTAATTTAATAATGCCGTTGCTTTTTTTAATAGTTCATGCTATAATTTTTTTAAGGGGGCTTTTACTTATGATAAATATTGTCGAAGTTAAAACAAAAAAACAATGGAAGGAGTTTGCCACCTTTCCTATAAGGCTTTATAAAAATTGCCCTAACTATGTGCCTGCCTTCGTTGCAGACGATATAAATATGGCTAACCCCAAAAAGAACGCCGCAGCGGAAAACTGCGTAGTTAAAGCGTTTTTGGCTTATAAAAACGGCGTTTTGTGCGGTAGAGTTGCCGGCATAATTAATTTGCAAAGCAACGAGCTGTTTAAGCAAAAAAGGGTAAGATTTTCGCGATTTGACAGCGTTGACGATAAAGAGGTTGCCGCCGCGCTAATTAACGCCGTCGAAGCCTTTGCAAAAGAGCATAGCCTTGACGAAATTCACGGCCCTTGGGGCTTTAACGATACCGACCGTGAAGGTATGCTTACCTCCGGCTTCGATATTATGGGCTCGTACGCCACCAACTATAACTACCCTTATTATAACGAGCATATGTCAGCGTTAGGCTTTGAGAAGGAATCGGGTTGGGTGGAAAGTAAAATACGCTTTCCTGACGAAGGCGAAAGCCTTTACGAAAGATTTTGTAAGCTTGGTGAATACACTAAAAAAAGATATAATTTAAAAGACCTTTGCGAAACTATGACGGTTAAGCAAATAATTAAAAAATACGGCGACAAGTTTTTTGATTGCTTTAACGCCGCGTATAGCGACCTTGATATGTTCGTTGAAATTAAGGGCAACGCAAAAAAAACGGTGCTGGACCAATTTGCGCTTATGGTAAACAGGGATTATTTGTCCGTATTAGTTGACGAAACTGACGAAGTCGTTGCCTTTTGCGTAATTTTGCCGAGCTTTGGAAAAATAGTAAAAAAGCACGACGGAAAAATGACGCTACCCTTTATTTTCGAGCTATTTTCCTACCTTAAAAAGCCCGACACCTTAGAGCTTACCTTAATTGCCGTTCGCCCCGAATATAAAAAGAAGGGTTATACGGCAGGGTGCTTTTCTAGGTTGATTAAAAATATTGCTAAAAATAAGGTAAAAACCGTCGTTTCTTGCCCTACGCTTGAAAGCAATACCTCCGTGCGCGCACAATGGAACGCTTTTGACCACGAAATTATAAAATCACGCCAAACATATATTAAAAAAATAACCTAATTTATATACATACGGCGCAAAAAACACGGAATATGTGCCGTTTAAGCAATTATTTAAACAATGTAAAAGGATAGCAAAAGCTTTTTGCTATCCTTTATTTTTATTTTTATGCACGCTATTTTTAGTTAAATAGCCGTGTTTTTATTGTAGCGCATTAACGCCATAATTAAAAGGACTAACCTATATACGGCAATCGCCAACAGGCTTAACGGCACGAACCAATCTATGGGCTTATTCGCTATTAAGCTTGCCGTTAAAAACAGCGAAATTATTGAAAGAGCAAATAGCGCCAACAAAATTAGCGTTGCCGTTATTTTTTGCTTTTTAGGGGAACGGCGCACGCCTTGCATTACCATTACCGTGCAGTTTATTATTAAGCTTGCAATTAGCGAAAAAAGTATGCACAAAACGCCTTCTACGACGCCGTGAGTTGCATTAAAAATTATAAGGCACACGAGCGACGCGATTGCCAAAGCAAGGGCTATTACGATTTCGGCAATTTCAAATTTTACCTGATGCACGCCTACCTTTACCTTCTTTTTATCTTCGGTATGCGTTAAATCGAAATAATCCGCATCGAATTTTTTGTTTTGAGAGGTAAGCAACAAGGTGACGAACTGTGCAGCGTAAACGCTTGCAAACAAAGTAAATTCTATAAGGTAAACAGGATTTATAACATTACTGCCGTAGTTATAAAAGGTGTAAAATACCCCGAAGATATGCACTCCGCAAAGCGCCAAAGCAAAAATTAAGTCCAGCGCTTTAAAAGGGTAGTCCCTATCCTCCTGCTCCCGCTTTTTAATAGAAAAATACATATTTAGCATCACCCCGCCGGCGGGGGCTAAAATTATCGTAAATACCTGCAAAATTTCCGCGTGGAAATTAAAATACAAAAAGTATGTTGCTATTGCCGCTACGCTAAATATTAGCCCAAAAATTAAAACTACGGTTAAAAGCGGAGTCTTTTGCCAGCTAATAAGCCGGTAATTCCTTTTATTAAAGGCGTCCTCATTAACGGTGGGCGCAACCAACTGCTCTACCACTCGATAAACGGCGTCAGGCGAAGCTTCTATAATTTGCTCGTTTGCCGTCGTTTCCTCATCATACGCTTGGTCAAAATGCTTATTTATGCCGTCGCTATCCTCCGTAGGCTCTTGCCGTAAGATTAAGGAATAGGTTTTTGCTCCGTTAAAGGCGCGCCCTATACCAAAATCTTCCGTTCTACACGCAAGGAAAAATTGCGAATAGCTATGTATTTCGGGTATAAATTTAATTTCGGGCAGGCTTATCCCTGCGTTTACAAGAATTTCGTTTACGCGCTCAATCTCTTCCAAGGTTTTATAGCTCATAGCCGTATCGTAAGCGTAATCTTGGTTAAAGGGCAAGTACCACGCCACCGATTTAACGGCAGTTAAAAGGCGGTAAATTAATTTGCTCTTTTCGTTATTTTCTTCAACGCTATAAGAATTATACGCCTCGTTAAAATCGTTAACCCAACGCTGAAGGGAGATTAAATTTTCTAAGCTTGTCGGCGCAAAATCGGGAAAGGCCTCGTATTCCTTTTTATACTCTGCGACGGAGGCTTGAAATTCGCCCAGCCTTTCCTCGTCTAAAAAGGCGGAAGTAAACTTCCATAAAAGCTCGACTATTTGCGCGTCCTTTTCTAACGCTTCGCCATAATGCAAAATTACCGTTTCAATGCAAAGTATAAGGTAAGCAATGCGTCCGCGAATAGATATTTTTTGCAAAGGGTCGTTTTGATATTTTATAAAATTAAGCTCGATTTTCGCAAGCTCGCCCTTGCGCTTTTCCGTTAAATACCTTCTTTCAAAAAGCACTAACGGCGCAACCTCCTGTATTTTATAAAGCGTATCGGTATTAGTTATAAAAGAAACATATTCGTTAGTATAATACCCTTGCTCGTTTATAGCCTGCATAATAAAGGTTACTTTAAATTTTGCTTTGCTATTAAGCTTTTCGTATAGTTTTTGGTCTGAAAAGAAACCGCCAAAGCAATCCCAACTATAAACGCCCACAACCTCGCCGTTAACACGGCTTATTATACCCAAAGAAGTAAATTCCGTTTCTTCCTTGCGGTTTTTTATTGAAATGTGACTCCAAACGCATAAGCCTGCCAACCCTACGGGAATAAGGATTAACAAATACGCCCAAGGCGACACGGACATACCGCATATAATCGCCAAAATACTAAAAATACCACCGAAAAAGGCCGTTTTAAAATAAAAACCCTTATCTTCTTCGTTAACTACTATAACCCTTTTATCATTATCCATAATTTTCCCCATAATTATTTATAAAAGCTTTTAACAAGCGTATGCGATTATTTTTTAATAGGTAAAAATATTCTGGTTTGCTTTTTATATTCGGCGTAGCCTTCCCTTTTACTTAACTTACCTTCTGCAAGAGGCACGCTTACGAAGCAGAACATTAAAGTATTAAGCGTTGCGCCTGCAATTAGCCACCAGTAAGAGGGCATTGCGCATACTGCCATAAGCGCCACGCCCCACCACATTAAAATTTCGCCTAAATAGTTGGGGTGACGCGCGTACTTCCAAAGCCCTATGCGTATAAACCCACCCGTTTTTGCCTTGCGGAACTTGTGCATTTGAATATCTGCCACGCCCTGAAGGCTTGCCGCGCAAATGCAAACTATAAAAAATATTACCGCGCCAACGGTTAGCTCAGGCGCATTAATTACGGCATATACCGCGGGCAATACGCAAGAATACACCACTATCGTGGGGAATAAATGTATTCCTAAAAAGTTTATTATAGGGTAAAACGCGCCCGTTTTTTGATTGAGCATTGTATAGCGCCAGTCTTGATAGGCAAGCCCGTGGAAGGTATAAGCCCAGTTTGCCGTAAGCCTAACGCCCCAAAACAGCACGGCTATAAATACCAAAATGCCCGTTGCCGAAACGGGTGAGGTTACTAAAAACGCAAGCACGATTATTATGGGCTGAACGGACCAATAAGGGTCGTAAACGGAAGCGTTTTTAAATATTATGCTAAAAATAAAGGTTACTACCGTTGCAATAGCGTCGGCTATAAGCAGGCTTAACCAAACCTCTAAATAGGGCGCTAAAAGCAAATAGCTTACAACGCCTGCCACCGTAGCCAAAAGGTAAACTACTGCAACTATTAAAAAGCTTGCGCTTCTTGAAAAATTCATACCTTCTCCTTTGTAACGCGTATTTAATTGCCCATAAATTTGAGCAATTAAAATTAAAAAATATTAATTACTGCCACCATATGTGGCGATTATTCGTTGCAAAATCTCTTCGTCGGCAGGACAAAAATCGTATAAGCCGATTTGCGAAGGGCTAATCCATTTAATATCGTTATGCTCCAGCTTTTGCAAAACGCCTTGCTTTATGACGGCGTTAAAAAGCGTTAGTCGCACGCAAATATCGGGGTATTCGTGCACGACCTCCATAAAGACCTCACCTACCGAAATTTGCACGCCAAGCTCTTCACGGCACTCACGAATTAACGCTTGTTGCTTGCTTTCGCCCTTTTCTACCTTACCGCCAACGAATTCCCACAAAAGCCCCCTTGCCTTATGCGCGGGGCGCTGACAAATTAAAAATTTATTATCCTGCCAAATTAATGCAGCAACTACTTCTACCATACCTTTATTTTACCATTTAATAGCGTTTTTGTCAACCTGCAAAAGCAAATAACGCCCTATAAATGCGCCTTGCTTAATAACGGTTAAACCTATTTACTCCCCCTTAAATAATTAAGCGTTACGGGCAAAATTTTGCACCGCTTTTACTTGGCTTTTATATTCTATAGCTTGCTTTTTTGCCTTATTTTTTAGCAATTACCCCCATACTATGCCTTAAATAAGCCCGTTTGCGAAAATTAGGGCTATAAAAAATTAAAGGCAGCTTCCCACAAGGGGAAACTGCCTTAATTTAAGTTTTTAGTTTAGCTTTCGCTTATCAAATTATCTTATTCAGCGGGGTCGATGCAGAATAAGTCGCGGTTACCCCAGCTAAATACGTGATTTCTTAATACGTAAGTTTTGTTGCCGATGGTAATAGCGGAATCAGCGTTTGCGGTACAGGTAAGATCGCTACCTGCTTTGTAGTGGAACCAGAAGGGGCCTTCTGCGTCGAGGTCAGTAACGTCAATCTTTACGGTGAAGGTACCGTCTGCAAAGGTCCAAGTAAGGTTGCCATCTGCTTCGCTAAAGGTGTGGATATCACCGGTGTTTGCGCCTGCGCCAACTTCTACGTCAAAAGCGTAAGCTGCTTTAACTTCTGCTTCTTCCATATTAGCGTAAGTGCCGGAAACCTGGATGTAAACCTTTTCGCCTTCTGCAAAAAGAGTCATTGCAGTATTAAGGTTGTTTACGGGAGCTGCGCTGTCTTCAATGATTAAGCCGGGGCAGTTCCAGAATAATTCAGCGTTATCGCCTACGTCTTCAGCAACGATAACGAGGGTGTATTTCTTGGAGCCGATAGTAATTTCTTTTTCTACGTCAATACCAGGCTTGAAGTCGGTTGCAGAAGAACCGCCGGGATTGTAGTGAGAAACGTACGCACTTGCGGTAAGGCTAGATACGTCGAATTTTACTTTGTAGGTATAAACGGTTTCGCCGTCAACAACGTCCGTGCCTAAGGTTACGTCAGCTGCGGTTGAGGTGAATTTGTTTGATTTCCAACCGTTGCCAACTGCCTTAGAGTGGCTGTCGTCGTTTTGTAAGTCGAAGTAGCTGTTAGCGATTTGAGCTTTAACTTCGTCATCAGTATAGTTTACAGAGGTGTAAACACCGGTGATGTAGAAGTAAGGCTTGCCGTTTTCTTCGCCGATATCAGCGCCCTTAGGTTCGAAAACAAGGCTTGCGCTGGAAGAAACGGTAAGTCTGCCGTCTGCGCCGAGAACGCAGGTTAAGTAACCAACTTCTTCAGTTCCTTCGGTTGCGGAAGAGATTGCGCTACCACCAACGGTAATGTTGTAGGGATTTTCGGATGCGGATAATACGGAAAGGTCTAATACTGCAGAGAAGCTGTCGCCGTCGAGTTCAAGGTCTGCATAGTGGTTGCCAACCTTAACGTCAAGCAAGTCGCCGTAGTAGCCTTGAGAAGCACCGCTAAGAGTACCCGCTACGTTTAACGCGCCGTCAGCAAGACTAACGTTGCTTAAGGTATATTCGATATTTACGTTGTTGTTATCGAAGGTGTCGAGCTGAGCAGAACTGCCTTCGGAGGGAGCAACTAATAAGGTATCAACGTTTGCAGCGAAGTTATAGTTGTTTGCTGCAACGATGCCGTGGTTAAGGAAACGAAGTTCGATAACGTTTCTGCCTGCAACGAAGTCAACGTTATTAAATTGAACTTCCTTCCAGTTACACCATAATACGTTGTCTGCGGAACCGTCTGCAGTCATACCGCCTTCAAGGAGTACGCTGTCGTCAATGGTTGCCTTAACGCCGTTTACGTAGAATTCAACGAGCTTGTTGAACTGTACGTCGCCCATAATTACGGATAACCAACCGCCGTTGTTATCTCTGTAAAGGTATGCAGAGGATAAACGGAAAGCGATACTACCGGTAGCTGCTTCGGAAGATTCGAATACGAAGGATAAAACGTCGCCTTGGCCGTTTTGTCCAAGATAGTGTTCGCCTGCGCCGGGGCTGCTTTCGTGAGCTACGAATTTAGAATAATCGATTACGAATTGTTCGGAAGCGAGATATTCTTCTACTGCCTGGGTATATTCATCAGAAGCAAGGTATGCGTCGATAGCTTCTTGGTTAGCTTCGTCGTTAAGCCATGCAACGATTGCTTCGTATTGTTTGGTAACTGCCTTACCGCCTACGGTAACGGTAATTTCATCTGAAGGCTGGGAAAGAGCAACTTCGTCGTAATCGTCAGCAAGCTTAATCTGTTCGAGTGCGAAGTTAGCCTTTAATTGAGCCTTGTAAAGGTTTTCAGCACCGGTTTTAGCCTTATCGGTAGTAGCGTCAACTCTTATATTGCCGCTGTCGCCGGTGGACTGTTCAATAAGCTGGCCGTCTCTATAACCGGTTTCCGCTTCAACGTAAATAGCGTTTAATACGGATACGGGAACTTCGATATCGAAGTTACCAACGGTAACGGTTACTTCTTCGGTTGCAGAAGAAAGAACGCCTGCAGGAGCGTAGGTGGAATTTTCTGCGGTAACTTCCACGCTTGCCTGAGATCCGTCTTCTAAGGTTGCGTTAATAACCATGCCTGCTACGTTAAAGCCTTGACCGATAAAATATTCCTGTTGAGGATAAGTGGTAATGGTTGCAGCCGTAATATAGTTATGAATTTTAACGCTTTGATTAGCTGTTTTGGTTACTTCACCTTCGGTATAAGAAATCTTAATGCTTTTGGTTGCTTCAAATTTACCTGCGGCAACGGTTAAAGCACCGGGATCTTCGTAAGTCCAATCGGTGGATGCTAATTCTTTTTCAGTTTTGTCTGCGTATCTAGCCGTTACTACCATACCTGCGGGATCGAAATTAGAACCGCTAACGTACGATACCGCCGTGGGAGGGGTTGTAATTTTAATGGAAGCGAGTGCAGCGGTTTGTGCGGGAGCGCAACCGGTAACTACGCACAAGGTCATACAAATTACAAATACCATGCTTAAAACGGCAATTAATACTTTTCTTGTTCTTGTCATATTTTCCTCCTATAAAATTATATAACCTTATAATTTTTTGGCATATTTTGCCTTTTGGTTATATATCACTATTATTATACAAGCAAATTTTTATAAGGTAAATAATCACATTAAAATAATGTAGAAAAAATATACTATTTATTAAATTAGTCCACCATATATAAATCTTTGATTTAAGCTTGCTTAAAAAAATAAAACGGGCTTTTAAAATTCGTTTATATTTATTCGCAAGTAGAAAAAATTTGCCCTGATATGCGGCAAAAAATTAATAATTATACATTTTTAATAATAAATATACATTTTGAGTTGACAGTTTAATACATTATTATTATAATAGTTTTTGTAACTTTAAAATTAAGGAGTATAATTATGAAAAAAATTATTACAGCATTACTTACCGCAGCTTGCGCAGTATCTTGCGCGGTTAGCTTTGCCGCTTGTAACGTAAGCGACAAGCCTATTCTCAACGTTTATACCAACGCAGGCTTCGCACCTTACGAATACGTTAACGAAGCCGGCGAGGTTGTGGGCGTTGACATTGATATTATGCAAGAGGTTGGCGAAGTTTTAGGCTATACCGTAGTTATTAACGATATCGACTTTGGTCTTATTATGGAAGAAGTTGGTAAGGATAAATACGCAATCGGCGCGGCTGGTATGACTAAAACCCCCGAACGCGACGAAGCGGCTATTTCCTCCATCCCCTACGCTACCTCCGTTCAATACGTAATTGCACCCAAGGATTCTTTAGACGCAAGCGTAGTTGACGGCAAGGTTGCCCTTGCTGACCTTGCAGGCAAAAAGATTGGCGTTCAGGATGCAACCACCGGTGACTTCCTCGTTTCCGACGAAATCGACGCGGCTGGCGAAATTGATGGCACGGGCGTTTTAGAAGGCAACAACACCACTAAAACCTCCTATACCAACGCAATCGTTGCAAGCAGCGACATTGGCACTACCGTTGACGTGGTAGTTATTGATAAGCTCCCCGCAGAATCTATCGTTTCCGGCAACTCTAACCTTGAATGCTACGAGCTTGACGCTGAACCCGAACAGTACGTTATTTACTTTAACAAGGAAGCGGGCGAGTTAGTTGAGCAAGTAAACGCAGTTTTACAGGCTATGATTGATAACGGCGTTATTGATTACTTTACCATTAAGCACAGCGGCGGTATCGTTGACTAATTTAAAATTCAGGTAAAAAAATGGATTTAGCAGCACAATTAGAATATATTTTCACAGTACGAGGCCTTCTTATAGAAGGTCTCGGCATTTCTTTGCTTATTGCTTTAGTTGCCGTAATTATAGGCTTTTTTATAGGCGTTATTTTAGCAATGATTAAAATTGCGCCCAAAAACAACGCGGTAATTAAGGTTTTAGACAAAATTGCAGACCTTTATATAACCGTTATAAGGGGAACGCCTATGCTCGTACAGCTTTTAATTATGTACGGCGTGGTTTTAGTTTCGTTTAAGTCAAGCAGTACCAACCTAATAGTTCCCATCGTTTCCTTTGGCATCAACAGCGGTGCTTATATGGCGGAAATTATTAGAAGCGGTATAAATTCTATAGATAAAGGTCAAATGGAAGCGGGCAGAAGCTTGGGCTTAAGCTGGGCTACCACTATGTTTAAAATTATTATTCCGCAAGCCATTAAAGTAGTAATTCCTACTATTTTTAACGAAATTATAATTTTAGTTAAAGAAACTTCCGTCGTTTGCTACATAGTATTAAGGGTTGGCGGACAGCAGGTGTGGGACCTTTTGGGTATTGCCGAAAAGTTAGGCATTGCAAAGCCCGCTTGCTATATGTCCCTTATATTCTCGGTTGCAATAATGTACCTCGTTATCGTACTTATTTTAACGCTTGCGCAAAAACTTATTGAAAGGAGCTTGGCAAAAAATGAAAGAACCTAATTCAGCCCCCCTTTTACAAGTTAAAAGCCTTTGTAAACAGTTTAACGAAAACAAGGTTTTAAACGGCATTGACCTTAATATATATAGGGGCGACGTAATTGCAATTATCGGGCCTTCAGGATGCGGCAAGTCAACCTTTTTGCGTTGCTTAAATCTTTTAGAAACTCCTTCTGCAGGCGAAATTATTTTTCAGGACGAGCATATTTTTAAGCTTTATAGCCTTTACACCAAGGAAGAAATTAAAGCGTTAAAAGCCGAAATTAAGCAAGCGAAGGCAAACGGTAACCCCACACAGGAATTAGAAGCTAAAATTACTGCTCTTTACACAAAGCTTAAAGAGCAAAAGGCGGAAGAAAAGCTTATTTTTAAGCTTACCAACAAAACGATAGATACTCACCGCCAAAAAATAGGTATGGTTTTTCAGCAGTTTAACCTTTTCCCCAACCTTACCATTATGGGCAACATAACGCTTGCCCCCGTAAAGCTTAAAAAGATGAGCAAGGAGCAAGCCGAACAAAAGGCGCTTGAGCTTTTAGATAAGGTTGGCTTAAGGGATAGAGCTAACGACTATCCCTCTTCCCTTTCTGGCGGTATGAAGCAGCGCGTAGCGATTGTTAGGGCGCTTGCAATGGAACCGGAAATTATGCTTTTTGACGAGCCTACCTCTGCGCTCGACCCCGAAATGGTTGGCGAAGTTTTAAAGGTTATGTCCGACCTTGCGAAGGAAGGTATGACGATGGTTGTAGTAACGCACGAAATGGGCTTTGCCCGTGAGGTTGCTAACCGCATTCTTTTTATCGACGGTGGCGTTATAAAGGAAGAAAATTCCCCCAACGAATTCTTCGAAAATCCCCAAAACGATAGGCTTAAAGAATTCTTATCTAAAGTATTATAATAAGCCTTTTTTAATCGTTAAAACCAAATGGATGGGCTATATTCCCCATCCATTTTATTTTTTTGCAGTTTTTCGCCCCAAAATTTAAGCACTTTCTACCCCGAAATATAAAGCAGTTTTGTCCATATATTTCAAGCGCTTGCTTCACTTTATTTAAAGTGCTTTCGCCCCAAAATTTAAGCACTCACTCCCCTACATTTCGCACGAGTATTCCCCCGCATTTCAAGCCGTTTTGTCACTATATACCGCAAGTATTCCCCCTATATTCCAAGCACTCACTCCCCTACATTTCAAGCGCTTGCGCCACTACATTTAAAGTCGTTTCACCACCGAAATTCAAGCAGTTTCGCCCCTGTAAACTTCCCCACTTTTTCAGCTTTGTAAAGGCGCAAGAAAAAGCTATACAAAAAAAGCCACCCTTGTGGGTGGCTTTAAATTTGCAATTATCTGTTGTTAATAAGCTTGGTAAGCTCAACGGGATCAACGATTTTTCCGTCCTTATAAACGCGCATATTGCCGGAAGCAATTTCGTCAATAAGAATAACTTCGCCGTTGTTGTAGCCGAATTCAAACTTAATATCCCAAAGGTCTAAGCCGATGGATTTTAAATCGTCTGCAACTACCTTGGTGATTTTTAAGGTTTGTTCCTTCATGCTATTGAACATTTCCATGCTCATAACGCCAAGAGCAGCAAGACCTTCTGCGGTAACCAAAGGGTCGCCCTTTGCGTCGTTTTTAAAGGTGCATTCTACGTAGCCGCCTTCTAAAACGGTGCCGTCGTTAATATATTCGCCGTATCTGCGGATAAAGCTTCCGGTTGCAACTAAACGGCAAATAACTTCTAATCCATGGCCGAAAACGGTTGCGGGAAGAACTTCCATAGTAGCGTTTTCGATATCAGCGGAAACGTAATGGGTTTTTATGCCTGCTTCTTTAAGCATTTCGAAGTAGCGAACGGAAGAAATAAGGTTTGCCTTGCCAATACCTTCAATGGTTAAGCCAACCGTGTTTTCACCGGGGTCGAACACGCCGTCTTTTCCGGTGCAATCGTCTTTAAATTTAAGCATAACGTTGCCGTTTTCAAGCTTGTAAACGTCTTTAGTCTTACCTGTGTAAAGCTTTTCCATAAATAATCCTCTTAACTTAAAAATTTGGTTTATAACCTTTTACTAACTTATTATAGCAATTTTTTTTGTACTTTTCAACGATATGAATACCCTTGAACAAAAAAAATTTAAAAAAATTTCTTTAAAAAGGCAAGGCTGCAACAGTTAAATTTTTACCCTGCCGTAAAGCCCCGCATAAATATACAAGGGCGAGCCTTAAAGGCTCGCCCTTGTATCAGTCACGTATAAAGTATAAATAATTTTAATCGGTGACTACCTCTCCCTTTTTATCAAGAGTACCGTCAGTACAAATTATAACGAATTCACCTGTTTCGATATTCCAGTCGGCACTCTTATCAAGGTTTTTCCACCCCTCCATTGTTCCATTAAAGTTAATTATTGCTAATTGATTGCAGCCTTCGAACGCATAAGCCCCTATTGATGTTACCGAATTAGAAATAGTTACGATAGTTATCATAGAACCGTAACTGAACGCCCTATCGCCTATCGTAGTGACCGAGCTAGGGATGATTAATTCTGTTAATCCAAAACAATAATAGAACGCATAATTACCTATCGTTGTTACTGAGTTAGGAATGATTACTTCTGTTAGACCGTAGCAACCGGAAAACGCATAATCGCCTATCACCGTTACTGAGTTGCCTATAGTTAATTCCGTTAGGCCAGAACATTTATTAAATGCTGAAGTGCCTATCGTAGTTACTGAGTTAGGAATAGTTAATTCTTTTAACCTCAAACAATTATAAAAAGCATAATCGCCTATCTTCGTTGCTGAGTTGCCTATAGTTAATTCCGTTAGATTAGAGCATTTATAGAACGCATAATTACCTATCGTATTGACTGAGTTAGGGATGGTTACTTCTTTTAAACTTGAACAATTATAGAACGCATTATCCCCTATCATGGTTACTGAGTTACCTATAGTTAATCCTGTTAGAGCAAAACAATAATAGAACGCGTTATCCCCTATCATAGTGGTTGAATTAGGGATAGCTACGCTAGTTAGGGTGCTGCAATACTGGAACGCAGCACCGCCAATTTCGGTTACTGAATTACCTATACTTACTTTTTCTAATCCACTACAACTCCAAAACGCCTCTCCTCCTATCTTGAGGACCGAGTCAGGGATAGTTACGCTTGTTAGCGCACAATTATAGAACGCCCTATCCCCTATCGCGTTGACTGAGTTGCCTATGCTTACGCTAGTTAGACTGGAACAATCCATAAACACGTTGCCACCTAACTTGGTGACTGAATTAGGAATAGTAACTTCTTTTAAACTCGAACAAGAACAGAACGCATAGCCCCCTATCGTAGTGACCGAATCAGGGATGATTACCTCTGTTAGACTGGTGCAACTCATGAACGCTCTGTTACCTATCGTAACAACTGAATCAGGAACGGTTACGCTTGCTAAGCTGGCGCACTCTTCAAATGCGCTTATTCCTATTTTGGTGACTGCGTCGCCCATGCTTACGCTAGTTAGGTTGTTGCAATACTGGAACGCAGACTCGCCGATTTCGGTTACTGAATTACCTAAAATTACTTTTTCTAATCCACCGCAATTATAAAATGCAGACTCGCCGATTTCGGTTACAAAATCGGGGATAATAACCGAGCTTTCCGTTTTACCTATTGCATATTGAATTAATACCGTTCCGTCCTTACTGTATAGGTTGCCGTCTATAGATTTATAATTTTCGTTTTCTTCAGCCACGGCTATATTTGTTAGACCGTCACAATAATAAAACGCATAATCGCCTATCGCAGTTACTGACTTGGGAATGGTTAATTCTGTTAATCCAGAACAATTATAGAACGCATAATCCCCTATCGCGGTTACTGAATCGGGAATAACTATGCTTATTAGGTTGGCGCAGCCATAAAATGCCTTATAGTCAATCGCCGTTACGGGAAGGTTGTTATAGATTGCTGGAATAACTAAGTTATTATCAGTTGCAGAGCCTATATCAGTTAGCGAATAGCTTTCTTCATCATCATTTAAAGCAAATTCTAACCCAGCGGAAAAATATTCATTGCATGCGTCGCATACGTTATCTCCACCATAGTCGTGGCCCAATGCAGGAATTTCTTCATATGTAGTATAGTCGCAACGCGAGCACGTTTCGTATGCGCTCCAACCTATTTCCGTACAAGTAGCCTCCTGCGCGTTATGTAAAATTGTATCGTGCCCCAACGCAGGAATTGCTTCCGTTTGCTTATCGCCACAGCTACATACGCGTTGTTTTTCACCGCCAACGGTGCAGGTCGCCTCCGTTACGGTTACCCACTCTCCGTATTCGTGAGTATGGCATGCAGATAGCACGCCAAGCGAAAGGCTTGCCGTAAACGCCAATATTAAGCTTATTAAAACATATTTTGCCCTTTTCATAATTTCCTCACATTTCCCATTTTTTACAGTTTAACACTTTTTGCTATTTTTGTCAAGGGCAAACTTTTTAACCAAAATTTAATCCGTAAAGATAATTTACTACCCATCCCCACTTCTTTTAAATAAAAAAGGCGAGCCTTAAAGGCTCGCCTTGCTTTATAGCTTATTAGTTGTTTTTCATTGCTGCAACTTGTTTTGCAACTTCTGCGTTTAAGTCTTCCTTCTTCTTTTCGATGCCTTCGCCCATTTCCCAACGAACGAAACGTGCAACCTTGAATTTAGAACCGATAACTTGACCAACGGTTTGGGTATCGTCCTTAACGAAAGCCTGCTTTAAGAGGCAGTTTTCGGAATAGAACTTACCGATTTTACCCATAACGATTTTTTCTAAAATGTTTTGGGGCTTATTAGCGTTCTTTTCGTCGTTCTTCATTTGAACGAGCATAATTTCCTTTTCCTTTTCGATAACTTCTGCAGGAACGTCGGAATCTTGAACGTAAGAAGGTTTAGCTGCTGCAATTTGTAAAGCTACGTCGTGAAGGGTTTCTTCGCTACCAGCAACAAAGTCAACTGCTTCAACCATAACGCCAACCTTACCGCCCATGTGAAGGTAGGTTTCGATTTTGCCGGAAGTTTCGTAAATTTCAAATCTACGAAGGGAAATCTTTTCACCGATAACAGCGGTTTCGTTGGTGATAAAGTCGTTAACGGTTGCGCCGTTTAAGGGGCAAGCCTTTAAAGCTTCGATATCAGCGGGTTTGTTTTCAGCAATAACCTTTGCAACGGTATCTACGATATTGTGGAACTTTTCGCCCTTGGATACGAAGTCGGATTCGCAGTTTACTTCAAGTAAAACGCCAACCTTTTCGCAAACGTAAGAGCCTACTGCGCCTTCTGCAGCAATTCTAGATTCCTTTTTAACTGCTTTTGCAATTCCTCTTTCACGAAGAAGCTCTGCAGCCTTTTCCATATCGCCGTCAGCGTCGATTAAAGCCTTTTTGCAATCTAACATACCTGCACCGCTTTTATCGCGGAGAGTCATAACGTCTTTAGCCGTAAATGCCATAATATATTCTCCTTAATTCTTAATTTTAAATTATTCAGCTTCGCTTGCTACTACTTCTTCGATAGAGGTTGCTTCTTCTACGGGAGCAGCTTCGATAACGGGGGTTTCGCCCTGGTTAGCTTCGATAACTGCATTAGCCATTACGGACGCGATAAGCTTAATAGCGCGGATAGCGTCGTCGTTGCCGGGGATTACGTAGTCGATTAAATCGGGATCGCAGTTGGTATCGGTGATAGCAACGATGGGGATGTTAAGCTTTCTTGCTTCTGCAACTGCAATGTCTTCGTTGTGAGGGTCAACAACGAACATAACGCCGGGAAGCTTGTTCATTTCTTTAATACCGCCAAGGTTGGTTTGAAGCTTAGTCATTTCTTCCTTTAACTTAGCAACTTCCTTTTTGGGAAGAAGGTCGAATTCGCCGTTTGCTTCCATCTTTTCAAGCTTAACCATTCTGTCGATTCTGGACTTAATGGTTTTGAAGTTGGTAAGGCAACCGCCAAGCCAACGGCTGTTGATGTAGTACATACCGCAGCGTTCAGCTTCTTCCTTAATAGCGTCTTGCGCTTGCTTTTTAGTACCAACGAAAAGTACGGACTTGCCTTCCTTTACGGATTCAGCAACGAATTTGTAAGCTTCTTCAATAAGGCCTACGGTAAGCTGTAAGTCGATAATGTGAATGTCGTTTCTTGCAGCGTAGATGTACTTACCCATTTTAGGGTTCCATTTTCTGGTCTGATGACCGAAGTGTACGCCAGCTTCTAAAAGCTGTTTCATAGTGATAACTGCCATATTATTCCTCCGTTAAACCTCCCCACAAACGCCACTATCTATGCGCTTACTGCGATAATGAAAAAAATTTTACCGCCACGGAGCGCGAGCCTTATGGGTGTGAATTTTTATAGCCAAAATATTTTAGCAAATTTTTTAACCGTTGGCAAGCAAAATGCTACCAATTTTTAAACCTTTTTAGTAATATTTTTATTGTTGTATTTTAATATCCGTATTTATAAATCTTAATATATTTATAAAGCTTAATACAATATTTATACTAAAACCAAAAAGCCTTCCCTCAAGGGGAAGGTCGCTTTGCCGTAAGGCAAAAACGGATGAGGTGTAACTCTACTAACGGTAGAGTAATTTTCGCGGGCACTTTGATGCCTTGTGATTTTGGAAAATTGAGCCGAGTTTTAAAATCGGGAACTACTCCACTGACAGTAGAGAAAATTTTACGGGCTAGGGAATAGCAATTTTTGTGGGTTATGCTGAAAAATGGGAAAGCCCGAGGGCGGTGTTGTAAAAACCGCCCTCGGGCGAAAAAACATTAAGTTAATATTAGGTCTAAAAATTTTAAACTACTCCCGTCCCCGTTATAATATACAATTTTTTATTTCTGTACCACTTTTGGTACAGCACACCCTATATAATATTATTATGAAAATTATTTTTTTAGTTAAAGCACTTAAATTTTAAAAAATGCTTTATTATAAAACAATTATTTCATTTAATTACTTGAAATACATAATTGTTTATATTATAATAAAATACAAAGGAGAATATATATGCCATATTATGATATTAAAAAGGTGGAATTCACTATAAAACAAGGCAGCGGGACTTTAAAATCTAGTTGTGGTTCAATTGGAGGATTTAAAAGACCTTCAAGTCAATTCGAAGCTAATAAAATGGCTGAAGAATGGTTAAAAAAGAGATATCCCAACTGTACTATTATAGATTTAAAAGTTACCTTAAGATAAAAAATAAGATAAATGGATAAGTTAAATTATTTAGTTAAAACACTATCACGAACAAATAGAAAGGATTATGAAAATTACATAATTAATGCTATTTATTCTAAAGTAGGGAATTATAATTTAATTCCCGTTACACAACAATATATAAAACGCGGAAACGGTTTTGCTTTAATCGATTTGTATTTTCCTCAAATCAATTTCGCTATTGAAATAGACGAAAAATATCATAACTCCAATCATCAAAAGGATTTGGACTTGTTTAGGCAAGACGAGGTTTTCAAAGTTTTAAATAATATGTCAGAACCAGATATTGAACATATAAAAATAGATATTGAAGATGATAGCGGTAAACTAAAAACAGAATTACATAATGTTAACAAACAAATTGATAACCTTGTAACTAAAATAAAAAATAAAATCCACCTCCACTCAACACCTTTAAAATGGGAAAATGATGATTGCAGAATAGAAAAAATAAAAGAATCAAAATGTTTGCTTTATGGTGAAGCTTTTAGTTGTTCTTTAGCAAAGCTGCTTGAACTCTTTAATAAAAAATATAAACGCTGCCAAAGATGTTTTTATCATCTTTTTGAAGACGAAACTAAAACATTTAAATTTTGGTCACCTATTTTAGCTCTTGAAAATATTAACCCCAACTTTAAAAACGAATGGACAAATACTATAAACGAGCAGCTAACTTTAATTGTCGAAAATCCAAAAGATGAGGCAAAAAGGATTGAACAACAAAAAACTTACAATAAGGAGGTTGCTAAAAATACTTTCCGCATAACATTTGCCAACTATAGAAATCACTTAGGGCTTTATCAAAGAAAATTTATTGGAGTATTTAAGATCAAAGAAATGATAAATAAAGGAACCGATACACAAGCTGTAATTTTTGAACTAGTTCAAAAAAATTTCGATTTAACTTATTTAATTAAATAACACCCACACTACCGCAGCACCAAATATGGTACAGCGGTAGTGTTATTATGTAGCCATGAAAACATTTAGTAAAATTGTATTAGCAATAGCGGCAATATTTTTTTGGTATATTATTTTAGCAGGTTTTGCCCTATTTTATATGCTCAAACTTATAAAATAGAGGAGAAAAATGTTTAACGGAATAGCAACAGGATTTAGAAATTTAGACAAAAAACTTGGCGGCGGATTAAAAAATGGAGAATTAACCATTATTGCAGCCCGTCCAGGTATGGGTAAAAGCACGTTTGGAGTGAACGTTTTACTAAACGTAACTGTAAACGAAAATAAGATTGGCGCGCATTTTTCTTTAGAAATGACAAAAGTTGAAACTTTTGCAAGACTTTTGTGCAGTCTTGCTAGCGTAAGAATGGAAGATGCAATTTATGGAAACTTAAAACCTAAAGAGTGGAAAAGTGTAATTCATGCAAATGAAAAACTAAGAGCAAGCAACATTATAATAGATGATTCTACTCACATAACATCTAACAAATTATTAAAAAAATGCCTTGAAATTAAAGAAGAAAATAGCGGTGCATTAGACCTTGTCATTGTAGATTGTCTACATTTTATTGAGACAAATGAAAAATTAAGCAATGTGGACAGAGAAGAAGAATTTTTAATAATTACCCGCGAACTTAAAAATGCCGCTAAACAATTAAACGTACCTATTTTAGCCCTTTTTCAAATGCGAAGTAGAATATCCCACCCCGATATAACAAAATTATACGGAGTAGATAAAATTGCCGACGTTACGATTATTCTCGACCGTCCGCGCGCTTACATAGACGACAACGCCGACGAAAAATATGCGGAAGTTACTATAGTTAAGCAAAATGGAGAAGAAAAAAGCGATACCGTAATTTTTGATTTTATAGGGAATATACCTACTTTTAAAGAACGATTTTGATTTTTTCTCTTGTAATACTGCGACAATTTTGGTATAATGATAAAAAATCAAAATAGGCGGGGACTTATGGAAAGTTTAGAACCCAAAAAATTGGCTCTATTAAGAATTTTGCAACTTTTACAAAAGCATACCGACGAAAAACATTTACTTACTCAGGAACAAATATCTACGCTTTTGTATAGAGAGTATGGCATAGAAATAGAGCGTAAAGCTGTAGGTCGCAATATTTCCCTTTTAAAAGAAGCGGGTTTTGAAATTGAACCCACTAATAGTGGCTGTTATTTAGCAGAGCGTCTTTTAGAAAATTCGGAACTTAAACTTTTAATTGACGGTGTTTTATGCAGTAAACATATTTCTCCCAAGCACACTGCGCAATTAATTAAAAAACTTGCCTCCCTTTCTAATAAATATTTTAAAAGCTCAATTAAAAACATATACTCCGTTAATGATTGGAATAAAGCGCAAAACGCCGAACTATTTTTAAACGTTGAAATTGTTGACGACGCTATAGAACAAAACAAGCAGATTACTTTTATTTACAATAAGTACGGTGAAGACAAAAAATTACACTCTTCTTCCAAAAATACGGTAAGCCCTTACCAAATGATTTTGCACAATCAGCATTATTATCTTATTGCTTACAATGAAAAATGGAAGCAAATGCGCCATTATCGTATGGATAAAATTACGCAAATGCACATTATGGAAAGCGTTCGCACTCCTCTCCGCCAAATAGAAGGCTTTGAAAACGGCATTAATTATAAGCATATTTCTTCCGCTCTGCCTTATATGTTTACTGACAAGCCACAAACGATTGAATTTTTGGCTAAAAAAGAAATTATAGACCAAATAATCGACTGGTTCGGTTACGATATTAAAATTGTAAGCGTTGACGAAGATACCTTTAAAATTAACTTTGTTGCCAGTATTAATGCAATGGAGTTTTGGGCGATGCAATACTTAAACTTTGTTGAAATTATTAAACCTGCCGAATTAAGAGATAGAATTAAAAATAATTTATTGTCGGCAAATAAAAAATATTTTAAATAATTATGGAAAATAAAAATTTTAAGATAGACGAATCTTACAAAAAAGCATTATTGTTTTGCATTAATAACAATGCTGCTTCTGTTTCCTTACTACAACGGTGGCTTTACTATGGCTATGAAACAGCCTGTAAAATTATCGATTGGATGACGGACATGGGACATATAACACCCGCCAACGGTGCAAAGCCACGAGAAGTTTTAATATCACTTTCCGACTTCGAAAAGCTTTATAATTAACTATCTTTTTACGTAATATAAAGATAGGGAAAAATTGGGGTTGTAAAAATAACATTTTATGTGACAAAACGGTGACAAAACGTGGAATAAAATTTGAAAAAAGCGGCATAAAAAATGACCGTGAAAGAGAACTTTTGAAGCCTAGTATAAAACATTAAAAAAACTTAAAAAATGCATAAAAAAAGCCCATTTTTAAGCGATTTTGCTTAAAAATGGGCCTTTTTTGATTGAAATCCGGCAACTCCATTCTCGGCGGCTGTAAGGTAAAATCAGCCGCCTTGGGCACCGTTCGCCTGCTTTGTTAGAGGCGAACTCATCTCGCAACGCTTTAACAGTGTACAACACTGTTAAAAGAAGTGCGTTGCTCGTCCTCCCTCGACCGGGAGGATATAATTACTGCGCAACAAAAAAAACAGTTGCAACCTTTTGGTTACAACTGCTCTTTTTTGAAATCCGGCAACTCCTTTCTCGGCGACTGTATGGCGTATTTCAGTCGCCT
>SVIM01000015.1 GCA_015069485.1 Clostridiales bacterium
GCTTTGCAGGATGAAATCCGAGTGAACTCGGATGAAATCTTCGGTGTGCCACCTCAGATGAAATCAAATCCGCCTCAATTAACCCCGCGTTAGCGGGATTTCATCACAAAGTGATTTCATCCACGAATGTGGATTTATTCCGACGGAGGCGGATTTAACTAAAAAAGACTGCAATTTTGTATCAAAATTACAGTCTTTTTTTGGTGGGAGGAGGTGGATTCGAACCACCGAAGTCGGAGACGTCAGATTTACAGTCTGATGCATTTAGCCACTCTGCAATCCGCCCAAATATATAATTTTACGCCGTACGCTTAATTTGTAAATGGAGCTGGTGACTGGAATCGAACCCGCAACCTGCTGATTACAAATCAGCTGCTCTGCCAGTTGAGCTACACCAGCAAAACCGCTTTATAGCTTTTGGTGCCTTGGGGCGGAATTGAACCACCGACAGGCAGATTTTCAGTCTGCTGCTCTACCGACTGAGCTACCAAGGCAAATTTTAGCGCCTTTTTAAAAGGCGCTTGATTTTGGCGACCCCAAACGGGCTCGAACCGTCGACCTCCAGCGTGACAGGCTGGCGCTCTAACCAAACTGAGCTATAGGGCCAAAATAAAATAAAGTTTTGTGGTGGGCCTTCACGGACTCGAACCGCGGACCAATCGGTTATGAGCCGACCGCTCTAACCAACTGAGCTAAAGGCCCTCAAGCACCGCGCATTTGCACAACGCTCGTATATAATAATATAAACAAAATCTTTTGTCAAGTAATTTTTTCAAATTTTTTAAAATTTTTTTCTATAAAATTTAATAAAAAACAAAGCGTAAAATAATAAAATTAAAGTCTATTAAAATTTAAAAAATTCCCATCATATTAAAATTGACACAAGCGCGCACGCGTGATATACTATCAACCGTAAAAATCAACGGATAAATTATTTTTATCCTTTTAAAAAAACTAAAAAAATATTAATTATTTCACATAATTCTACATAAAAATACATAATTTGAACGATATTCAATTATTTTATGGGGTTACTACTATGAAAATTTGGCTTGACGACTTGCGGGAAGCCCCCCAAGGCTTTTTGTTATGCAAAAGCGTAAACGAGGCAAAAAGGGCGATAATTAGCGCAGAAGAGCGTGGCGAAAATATAGAGCTTATTGATTGCGACCACGACCTTGGCGATTATTTTTTAGACGGCGGTGACGGAATAAAGCTTTTAGACTGGCTTGCAGAGCGTGGCACTTTTTACCCTATTTCGCTTCACACAATGAATCCCGTCGGCAGGGATAATATGCTTCGCACAATAAACGCATATTGGAAATAACTATAATTTTAAGCACCCGTATTTTTGCGGGTGTATTTTATTGCCCAAAAAAACTTAATTTAACGCAAAATTATTATAATTAAAAAAATATTTTATTTTACTTTGTAAAATATTTGTAGTATAATGTAAACTGTATAAGTATAAGGGGAGTATTATCTTTTTTATAATTTTAAGTAATGGATAAAAAATCAACTGCAAAAAATGGCAAAATTCGGTCAATAATAGTAATAGTGTGTATTGCTATAAGCTTACTTTCGCTTTTTATAGCAAACTCGTTTTTTCCTTTAAAATACACCTTTGCCTATTTTGTATCAGCTAAAAACAAGCCTGTTCAAGGCGAAGCCTTCGTGCAATTTATCGACGTGGGCTACGGCGATTGCACAATCGTTCATCTACCCGACGGTAAATCGCTGTTAATAGATTGCGGTGACGGAGCTTACACAAATAACTACAAAATTTTATCTGCGCTAAATTCTTGCGGAATTAATAAAATCGACTATGCAATATGCACCTCAATTCATCAAGAGCATTCGGGAGGCTTTGCCGATATAATTAATTTAAAAGGGGTAGGCTCTCTTTTTTGCCCCTATGCGGAAGAAGCCGATATTTCCGCAAGCTATTATAATATGCGCCTTGCCGCTAACAAGGTCGGGGCGGAGATTATTTATAATAAATACGGAGTGGGCGCTTACGGTAAGGATTACTTTTTCGTAATACTTTCCCCAACCGACTGGAACAGCCCGCTTTCCGAATATGTGGAAATGCAAAAAAATCCAACTAAAAGCAACGTCCGCAACGCTTCGGCGGTAATTTGGCTTTCAGTTTACGGAACAAACTTTTTATTCTCCGGCGACGGCTCTTATAAAATAGCAAAAAAAATATGTACCGACTACGGCGCTATTTCACCCTACTGCCCCGTAGGGGATAACTCGGTTTTGCTTGACGAGTGCGACGTATTAATAGCGGGCGACCACGGCCACGCGGACTCTATGTTCGTCCCCCTATATAGCCTATTAACCCCCAACTATGTCGTGGTTAGCGTGGGTGATAACGCAAGGGATTGCCCTGATACCGAAACCCTAGCGCAAATTAAGGGCATAGGCGCAACGGCGCTTATAACGCAACAAATTGGCAATATAACTTTTAAAATTACGGCAAACGGTTATTCCGTAAATTAAGGAGAAAATATGAAACTTACTACCGCAGGCGAATCGCACGGCAAGGGCTTGTTCGCAATTTACGAAGGCTTGCCTTCTAACCTTAAAATAGATATAGACGAAATTAATCACTATTTAAATCTCCGTCAAAGCGGTTACGGCAGGGGAGGCAGACAAAAAATTGAAAGCGACACCGTAGAAATTTTAAGCGGTGTTAGAAACACTTATACCTTAGGTAGCCCCGTCGCTATATGCGTAAAAAATTCCGACTATAAAAACTGGCAACAGTTTATGGCTCCCGAAGGCTGCGACACTACGCAAAAAACCTTAACCAAGGTTCGCCCCGGACACGCTGACTTAACGGGATTAATTAAGTACGACCAAACGGACGCCAGAAATATTTTAGAAAGAGCCAGCGCAAGGGAAACTGCCGTAAGGGTTGCCGCAGGCACTATTGCAAGGCAATATTTAAGGGCGCTTGGCATAGAAATAAGCGGTTACGTAAAATCCGTTTGCGGTGTAATTGACCCCACAGTATATGCGTTTGAAAGTCTAAATTCTGCAAAATCCGAGCCGTTGTTTATGCTTGATAAGGATAAGCAACAAAAGGCTATGGCGCTTATCGACCAATTAAAGCAAAACGGCGACACGGCAGGCGGTATTATTGAAATTAGAGTAAAAGGCTTAAAAAGCGGCTTTGGTAGCTGTATGCAATACGATAAAAAATTAGACGCTCGCCTTGCCTTCGCCCTTATGAGCGTGCAGGCAATTAAGGGCGTCGAAGTTGGCGTAGGTATGCAAGCAGGCAATTTAAAAGGCAGTCAGGTTCACGACGAAATATATTTTAATAACGGTAAATTCGTGCGCAAAAGCAATAACGCAGGCGGAATTGAAGGCGGTATGTCTAACGGAGAAGAAATTATTTTAAGCGCGTCAATGAAGCCTATTCCCACCTTGATGAAGGGATTAAATACAGTCGATTATATATCCAAGCAACCCTGCAAGGCGGCAAGCGAAAGGAGCGACGTCGCTGCAATTTGCGCGGCGGAAATCGTGCTTGAAAGCGTAACGGCAATTGCCCTTGCCGAAGTCGTTGCCGAAAGGCTTGGTGGCGATAATATGGCGGAAGTTATTGCAAGGTATTGCAATTTAGCGTAAATAAGGCAACTATTAAATACACGAATTATTTAGGAAATTTTTATGAAAAAAATTATTACAGCAGGCGGTAAAAGCGTAATATATTGCGGTCAAGATAGCTTTGGCGAAAAAATTAAGCAAGCCGTTGGCGGAAGAAAAACCTTTGTAATAACCGATTCCAATGTAAATAAAATTTACGGCGAATTAATATATAACGCCTTTGGCAAAGAGCCCGATTTTATTTTTCCCGCAGGGGAAAGAAGCAAAACGCACAAAACGCTTTTGGCTATTTTAGATAAAATGGTGCAAAAAAATATAACTCGCTCGTCGGTGGTAATCGCCTTTGGCGGCGGCGTGGTTGGCGATATCGCAGGGCTTGCTGCATCCCTTTATATGCGTGGGGTGCATTTGGTTCAAATTCCCACAACTCTGCTTTCGCAGGTCGATAGCTCCGTTGGCGGAAAAACCGCGGTTGATTTTAAAAATTGCAAAAATTTAATCGGCGCGTTTTATCAGCCGGAAACGGTTATTATCGATCCCGCGTTTTTAAATACGCTCCCCAAGCGCGAAATCCGTTGCGGTTTGGGCGAAATTATAAAATACGCCGCGCTAAACGCCGAAATTTACGATACGGTTTTACAAAATAAGTCAAAGCTTTTTACGAAAGAATTTTTCGAGCAAATAACTTACCTATGCGTAAAATATAAGGCGGAAGTGGTAGATGCTGACGAAAAGGAAGTTTTAGGGCTTAGAAAGTGCCTTAATTTAGGGCATACCACGGGGCACGCCTTCGAGCTGTATTACAAAAAAAGGTCGCACGGAGAATTCGTGCTAATCGGTATGCTTTACGAGCTCTATATTGCCGGTAAATACGGCATAGTAGAGGGGGAATATAAAAATTCATTAACGGATTTAATTAAAAAAGTAATAAAAGTACCAAATTTTGACGGCGTTAAAAACGCGGGCAAATTTGCAATTTACGATAAAAAGAATATAACCTCAAAGCAAATTTCAGTAATCGTACCTAAATGCAAGGGAGAATACGAAGAGGTTTTTATCCCTTGCGAAGAATACTTAAATTTAATTGAAGAGTGCGCCAAATCACTTTGCGCAAGCGCTAAAAAATTTGCGGTAATAGGCAGGGACGTCAGCAAATCGTCCAGCCCTCAAATGCACTCGTTTATTGCAAAAAATTTAGGTTATAAAATCAAATACGAAAAGCTTTCCGTCCCCGAAGAAGGTTTTTCAAATTCAGTAATCAAAGCGTTAAAAAATTTAGACGGTTTTAACGTTACTATACCCTACAAGCTTAAAATAATACCCTATTTAAGCGAGTTGTGTGGCGACGCAAAAACCTTCGGCTCGGTAAACACCGTTCATACAAAAACGCTAAAGGGCTATAACACCGACGGCTTGGGCTTTATGCTTATGCTTAAAAACGAAGGCGTTGCCGTTAATGGTAAATCCGTGCTTTTGCTCGGCGCGGGCGGCGCTGGCAGAAGCGTTGCTAAAAAGCTTTTAGACGACGGCGCAACCGTGCATATTTACGACAGAAGCTTTAATAAGGCAAGCGCAATCGCCGAAGAATTTGCAGGGGTTATTCCCCTTGAAAAAATCGTTGAAGGCAATTACGATATAATAGTTAACGCAACGGGCGTCGGCATGCACGAAAGCGTGGGCGTATCCCCCGTTGATTCAAGCATATTACGGGGTTGTTCCGTTGCGGTTGACTTAATTTACGTCCCTGAAAAGAGCGAATTTTTACGCCTTGCAGAGCAGAATAACGCTAAAATAATAAACGGTAAGGCAATGCTGTTTTACCAAGCGTATTTTGCCGACTGCGTCTTTTTTGGAATAGAGCCTTGCGCAAAGCAAGCAAAAAAACTTTTTGAAGAATATTTAAAAGGAAATACTTTATGAAATTTTTATTTTTAAACGGCGTCAACTTAAATATGACGGGCATTAGAGAAAAGGAAGTTTACGGCGCGCAAACCTTAGATGAAATTAATGCAGACATTAAAAATTATTTTAAAGACGACTTGTGCGAATTTTATCAAAGCAACTGTGAAGGCGATATTTGTACTGCAATTCACAACGCTCAAGCAAAGGGCTTTGACGGCATAATTTTAAACGCAGGCGCTTATACGCATTACAGCTACGCCATCCGCGACGCAATCGCTTCCGTTACCGTTCCCGTAATCGAAGTGCATATGTCTAACGTTCACTCGCGTGAAGAGTTTAGGCACAAATCAGTAATCTCGCAGGTCTGCAAGGGCGTTATTTGCGGTTTTGGTAAAAACAGTTATATCCTTGCCGCGCAAAGCTTTAAGCTATGAACGTAATTTTATGCGGTATGCCCGCTTCAGGTAAAACTACCGTCGCAAAGCATCTTAAAAATTTAAGCGGTATGCAAGCCGTTGACACCGACGCTATAATCGTTGAAAGGCACGGCGAAATAACCAAAATTTTTGAACGGTTTGGCGAAGAAAGGTTTAGACAGATTGAAACGGAAATTTGTAAAGAGCTTTCTAATACCGATAATCTTATTATAGCAACGGGTGGCGGCTGCGTTTTAAGGGAGCAAAACGTAAAGTATTTAAAGGCAGGCGGAAAAATAATTTATTTAAAGGCGGAGTACGAAACGCTTTTATCCCGTCTTCAAGGCGATACCTCCCGTCCTCTTTTAAAGGGCGATTTAAGCGAAAGGCTTTCTAATTTATTTTGCGCCCGCGCAACCGTTTACGAAGAGGTTGCAGATATCGTCGTGCAAACGGAAGGGCTTACTCCCACGCAGACTGCAATTAAAATATTAAACTTAATAAAAAATAATTAATAGCGTAATATGCGCTAATTAACGCATATTTAGCAAAGGAATTTTAATGAAAACCGCACTAATTACAGGTGGAACGAAGGGTATAGGTAAGGCTATTGCCCTTGCCTTTTTACAGCAAGGATACGAGGTGGTTATAAATTATTCTAACGACGAAAAAACCGCCATCGAAACGCAAGAAGAATTTAATATTTTAGGCTTTTGTCCAATACTTTTGCGCGCTGACGTTTCAAACGAACAGCAGGTTAAGGGTATGTTTAGGGAATTTTTTCAGCTCTATTCCCATCTCGACGTGCTCGTAAACAACGCAGGTATTTGCCTTGAAAAGAACAAGGTTATTCAAACGACTTCCCTTTTAGAGTGGAATAAAATTATTGCGGTAAACGCCACGGGCGCTTTTTTATGCAGTAGGGAGGTTGCCGACAATATGATTTGCTTTGGAAGCGGTTGTATTATTAATATAAGCTCCATTTGGGGTGAAGTGGGCGCAAGCTGTGAAGTTGCCTATTCGGCGTCAAAGGGCGCTATAATATCCTTTACCAAGGCGCTCGCAAAGGAGCTTGCTCCCTCAAAGGTGCGCGTAAATTGCGTTTCTCCCGGGTTTATCGATACTAAAATGAACGCCCATTTAACCTCGCAGGAATATGAAGAATTAATCGATTCTATCCCCATAGGCAGGGTGGGCACGGGCGCAGACGTTGCAAAGGCTTGCTTATATTTAGCCGAAGCCGACTACGTTACGGGCGAGGTGCTTTCCGTTGGCGGCGGTTATGCAAAATAGCAGCTTGCCGTTGCCGTTCTCTATTTAAAAGCTCGGTCAGCGCTATAACTAAACGGCAAGTCAAGCTATCTTAAGCTTAAATAGCCGTAAAGGCAAAGCGCTAACCTTATTAAAAAAATATTTTACAAATTTTCGTAAAAAAAAGGATTTTATATTTTTTTTTCGTATAACTATAGCGTAATGGATATTTTAAATACTTTAAAGGAAAAAACCTATAAAATAGAAGAAGCGTTTTTATCGCCCTTTGCAACCTTTTCAAAAAACACTTTAGGTAGGGACAAGGCGGAAAAACCTTGCGAAATGCGCACCGACTTTCAGCGTGATAGGGACAGAATAATTTACTGCAAGGCGTTTAGAAGATTAAAAAACAAAACGCAGGTTTTCTTTTCGCCTGAAGGCGATCATTACGTAACTCGCCTAACGCACACCTTAGACGTTGCTCAAATTTCCCGTTCAATAGCAAGGACTTTAAATTTAAACGAGGACTTATGCGAAGCTATTGCCTTGGGGCACGATTTGGGGCATACCCCTTTCGGCCATAGCGGTGAAAGAATTTTAAACAAGCTTTGCCCTATGGGCTTTAAGCATAACGAGCAATCGGTAAGGGTTGTAGAGGTTTTAGAAAGGGACGGACAAGGCCTAAACTTAACCGTAGAGGTAAGGGACGGAATTTTGCACCACAGAAAGAGCGGTAAGCCTAAAACCTTAGAAGGCAAGGTCGTTTCCGTTGCCGATAAAATTGCGTACATAAATCACGATTTAGACGACGCTATAAGGGCGGGCGTTATAACCTTAAACGACGTTCCCGCTCAAGTTTTAAAAACATTAGGTAAATCCTCTAAAGAAAGAATTAATACGGCAATATCCTCGATTTACCGTAATTCTATAGGCAAAAATTCGGTTGAAATGGAAGCGGAAATTAAAGGCGCGAGCGAAGAGCTTAGGGCATTTATGTTCAAGCACGTTTACTTAAGGGACGTGGCTATGGCAGAAGAAGAAAAAGCCGAGCGTATGCTTTCCGATTTATATTATCACTATCTAAAATTCCCCGAATCATTACCTGAAACCTATAAAAAATTACTAAAAAATTACGCTATCGAGCAAGTAGTGTGCGACTATCTTTCTTCAATGACGGATAGGTATGCAATTTACACTTTCCAAAAACTGTTTATTCCAAAGGGTTGGTCCTTTGGTGACGAATCAAGATAATTTAAAAAATACGCAAAATAAAAAAGGCGCAAAACTGCGTTAGTTAAGGGATATATGGCGGTTAATCAGCAATTTTTACAAACCTTAAAGGATAAACTTAATATTGTGGAAGTTGCGTCAGGATACCTTCATCTCGAAAAAAAGGGTGCAACCTATTGGGCGTGTTGCCCCTTCCACCACGAAAAAACTGCTTCGTTTGCGCTTAACGAAAGCGAGCAATATTTTCATTGCTTTGGTTGCGGTGCTTCGGGCGATATTATAAAACTCGTTTCCGAGTTAGAAACGCTTGATTTTATGGACACCGTAAAACTGCTTGCCGATAGGGCAAAGCTTCCTATGCCGGAAACGGACTTTGATAACGAAAAGACTGCCCAGCAAAAAAAGAAGCGCGACACCTTATTGCGCCTTATGAAGGATTGCGCCCACTTTTACTTAAATAATTTAAATTCCGGCAACGCCAACGCGCATATCGAATACATATTAAAGCGTCAAATTCCATCGCCTATCGTGCGTCAATTCGGTTTAGGCGCAAGCTTAAATTATACCGATCTTCCCAAATTTCTTTTAAAAAAGGGCTATACAAAGCAAGATATGATTGATAGCGGAACTGTAAACGAGGTGGACGGCAGGCTTGTGGACGCGCAGGGCGGAAGATTAATTTTTCCCATAATAAACGCCTTGGGCGAGGTTGTGGCTTTCGGTGGCAGGGTTCTTCAAAAAACGGACTTCGCCAAATACAAAAACACCAAAGAAACGCTTATTTTTAATAAAAGTAAAACGCTTTATAACGTTAATTTACTTAAAAAATTAAAAAGAAGCCAAACTATTAACGAAGTTATAATGGTAGAAGGGTATATGGACACCATTTCCCTTTATCAAGCGGGCTTTAAAAACGTTGTGGCAAGTATGGGCACTTCGCTCACGCAAGATCAAGCAAGGCTTATCAAGCGTTATACAAGCACCGTTTTAATTAGCTACGACGCCGACGGCGCAGGTCAAAAGGCAAACCTAAGGGGGTTGGAAATTTTAAAGGAAGCAGGGCTTAACGTAAAGGTCGTTCCCCTTCCCGACGGATTAGACCCCGACGACGTTATTAAGCAACGGGGCGTAGAAGGCTATCAAAGGTGCTTAGATTCGGCTATGCCACTTATAGATTATAAGCTTTCCGTTCTTAAAAAGGGCGTGGATTTGTCAAAGACGGAAGAAAAGCGCAAGTACGTTGCAGACGCTATTAATATTATAAGGGCGAGCGAAAACGTAGCAGAGCAAGAGGATTTATTAAAACGGTTAAGGGAGGAAACGGGCGTAACCTTTGAAGCGTTAAAACGCCAGCTTTTATCTTTACCCGAAAAGGTTGAACCTAAAAAGGAAAAATCAAAGCCTATTCGCCAGGATCAATCGAATATGCAGTTAAAGGCGTCGCGCTTCGTTATAGCAAGCCTACTGTTTGGCGCAAAATATGCGCAAGAAACTGATATCGCCGACGTGCCCTTCGTAAGCGACGTTCATACTATAATTGCAAGATACCTTTTATCGAAAAGGCTTTTAGAGGACGAGGTTCATATAAGGGAGCTTTTTGATATATTCGAGCAAAACACTCCCGAATTTGAAGAGCTTACTAAAATTTTAGACTTTGCCGAAGGGGATAACTTAACCGGTGAGGTAGCCGTAAAATATTATGCGGACTGCATAAAACAGCTTCAAATTTTAGATATTGACAATCAAATCGCTCAAATTCAATTAAAAATTAAAAACTGCACCGATATAACCGAACAATCCGTTCTTGCATCGGGGCTTACAAACTTAATAAAACTTAAAGCAAAAATTAAAAACGGAGTACAATAATGAGCATCTTATCCGATCAAAAACTTAACGAAATTTTAAAACAAATTATCGACATTTACGGCGCAAAAGGTTCAATAACGACCAACAACCTTTGCGACATTATGGAAAAATACGAAACGACCCCCGCGCAGATGGACTTCGTTTATAAATCTATTGCAGAAGCGAGCATACAAATTATCGACGAAGCAGAAAGGGATAGGGAGCTTTACGAGCAAGCGTTATCCGACATTGGCTTGGACGACCCCGTTAAAATGTATTTAAAGGATATCGGCCGTGTGCCCCTTCTTTCCGCCGACGACGAAATCGAGCTTGCAAGATTGATGCAGGAAGGCGACGAAGCCGCTAAAAAGAAGCTTTCTGAAGCAAACTTAAGGTTAGTCGTTTCTATTGCAAAGCGTTACGTGGGTAGGGGTATGCTCTTTTTGGATTTAATTCAAGAAGGCAACTTAGGTCTTATGAAGGCGGTAGAAAAATTCGACTATCAAAAGGGCTTTAAATTCTCAACCTACGCAACCTGGTGGATAAGACAAGCTATTACAAGGGCTATTGCCGACCAAGCAAGAACAATCCGTATCCCCGTGCATATGGTTGAAACAATTAATAAATTAACCCGCGTTTCAAGAATTTTACTTCAAAAATTAGGCAGAGAGCCTCAACCCTCTGAAATCGCTAAAGAAATGGGACTTTCGGAAGAAAGAGTGCGTGAAATCCAAAAAATCGCGCAAGACCCCGTTTCCTTAGAAACGCCTATCGGTGAAGAGGAAGATAGCCATTTAGGCGACTTTATCGAAGACGAATCCACCATAACTCCCTCCGATAGCGTTTCCGCTACTATGCTTAAAGAAACGCTTTTGGGCGTTTTAAACAGCTTAACCCCCCGTGAAGAAAAGGTATTGCGCCTTCGCTACGGCGTGGACGACGGCAGACCTAGAACCTTGGAAGAAGTAGGTAAGGAATTTAACGTTACCCGTGAGCGTATCCGTCAAATCGAAGCAAAGGCTTTGCGTAAGCTTCGTCACCCTTCCCGCTCCAAGCACCTTAAAGACTTTTTGGATACCTAATGGAACGCATCAAAAAATTATGCTCGTACCTTTCGCCTTGTAAAAGCTTTGCCGACGTAGGCTGCGACCACGGCTATTGCACCGAATATATGGTAAAATCGGGGCTTTGCCAAACCGCAATAATTGCCGACATCAGCGCAAAAAGCTTAAATAAGGCGGAAGTATTGCTTAACGAATACATAAAGCAGGGCAAGGTTTCGTCAGTTTGCTGCGACGGGCTTGAAAAAATCCCCAGCGACTGTGAGCAGGTTTTAATCGCCGGTATGGGCGGTGAAGAAATTATTAAAATATTAAAAAATTCCTTTATTCCGCAAAGCTTCGTTTTTCAACCAATGAAAAATTCCGAGCTTTTAAGGGAATATTTATTAGAATGCGGATGCGAGCTTATAATAGACGATATATTTTTCGCCGACGAAAAATTTTACTTTATAATAAAGGGTAAGCTTGTTGGTGAAAGGCAAACCTATACTAAAGCGCAAATTAAATACGGCAAGCAAAGCCTTACAAATCCCATATTAATAAATATGCTAAAATTAGAGCTGGAAAAAAAGCAGCAGTATTTACAAAGGGAAATGTCGGCAGAAAGCCGAGAAGGTATATTAAAAGAAGTAAATTACATACAGGGGGTAATAAGCGGTGCAATTAAATGAAATTATTTCCGTTTGCGAACGGTTTGCGCCCCTTTCAATCAGTAAAGAATATTGCGCAAATTTCGGGCATTACGATAATAGCGGAACAATTTTAAATTGTGGCAATAAAATAAATAAAATTTTATGCTCGCTCGACTTTTCTTTAGGCGCTGTAAAAGAGGCATTGGATGGGGGATATGGCTTAATTATCACCCATCACCCCGCAATTTTCGGCGGTATAAAAAGCATTGACGAAGAAGGGGACGAGCTTTCTAAAAAGCTTGCGCTTTGCATTAAAAACGGCATATCCGTCTATTCTTGCCACCTAAATTTAGACGCGGCAGAGCAGGGTGTAGATTACTTTTTAATGAAGGGCTTAGGCGGAAAAGAAGAAAAGGTTATGGATAAGCTTTCGCAAGGGGGCTACGGCAGGGCGTATTCCGTTTGCGAGCAAACCTTTAAAAGCTTTTACCAAAACGCAATAAAGGTTTTTAATTCAAACAAATGTCGCGTTTACGGCAAAGACGATAAAATTATTAAAAAAGTCGCGTCCTTTTGCGGTGCAGGCACGGACGAAAAGGCAATTAATTTTGCCCTTTTAAACGGAGTCGACGCCTTCGTTTCCTCCGATATGAAGCACCACAATATAACGGCTCTTTGCGAAAAGGGCGTTGCAGTTATCGAACTCACTCACTACGCAAGCGAAAATTACGGCTTTATAAACGCTTGCAAAATTATGTTAAAAAATATTTCCTTACCCGTTAAATATCATACGGACGAAATTTATTTATAAATACCTTCCGCAAACTGCGGAATTAAGGAGGCTATTATGGCACAGGTAGAACAACTTTTAAAATACCAACAGGAAGACGGAAAGCTTTTAAAAATAGAGCAAGAGGTCGCTTCCTCTGACGAACGCAAAAAGTACGTTCAAGCAAAAAACTTTTTAACCAAAGCACCTGAAAAGTTAGATCAGTTAGAAGCAAAGGCGGGCGAATTGCAGGTAATTTTGCAATCTTTAATAAAAAGGTACGAAGAAATTTGCGAAACCTTAAAGGATTTTGAACACGTTGACGAGCTTGTTCAAGGTGGCGCAGAAGTAGCTTTTTACAAAAAGAACGTATCTTCCATAATCGATCAAATAAAATCGTTAAAGGCAGAAATTGCTTCGCTTACCGCAAACATTAAGGCTTCCGACGAGGAATACCAAGCGCTTAAAAAGAAGACTATTTCCGTGCAAAAGCAATATAAAGAATCTTCCGAAATCTACAAGGCTTATAAAGATAGCAAAATGCAGGAAATTAAAGAAATTCAAAAGGAGCTTGCAAGCTTAGAAAAGCAAATCGATCCTAAGCTAATTAGCAAATACAAGGAAAAGCGAAGCGAAAGAATTTTCCCCGTATTATGCTCGATAAACGCAAACCGTTGCTCAAAGTGCGGTAGCGAGCTTTCTATCGCAGGCTTAGAAAAGGCGCGATTAGGCGAAGCGCTAGAATGCGAAAACTGCCACAGATTTTTATATCAAAAAAAGTAATTTAATAAACTTTTTCGCAGTAAAAAAATATTTTAGAATCGTTTAAAATTAATAAGTGCCCCAAAAAGTAAGGTAACTTTTTGGGGTACTAACTTTTTATTTAATAAGCTTAAAAAACGGCAAATTGCTAAAATAAGTTTGTATATATCAAAATATGTAATATTTTTTCAAAAAATTTTTAAAAAATTATTGACAAAGCAAAAATTATATGATACTATAAAACCCTACACAGCTATTTTTGTGGCAGGAAAGCCATTTTAATAGATTATAAATGCGGTAAGCTTACGCGGTACAGAGGCAGGGCTTGCCGCATTTTTGCGTAAAAAAACGGCTAAATTTTTGCTATTTTAAAACTTTTTGGTAGCATTATATATTTTTGGTTATGCAAAATATTAAATAACTATTGACTTTATAAATAAAGGGTAGTAAAATTATCGTAAAAAAATTAAAGGAGCGAATATGAAGGTTTTAATGATAAACGGCAGCCCTCATCAGTTTGGTTGCACCTATACTGCGCTTAAAATTATTGCAGAAGAATTAAATTCACAAGGGGTAGAAAGCGAAATCGTTTGGCTTGGCGTAAAGCCTATTGCGGGCTGTATTTCTTGCCTTAACTGTCGCAAAACGGGCGGTGTATGCGCCTTTAACGATATCGTAAACGAAATCGCCCAAAAGGCAAAGGAAGCCGACGGTTACGTGTTTGGCGCTCCCGTTCATTATTCCTCCCCTAACGGAGCAATGATTTGCGCTTTAGATAGGCTTTTTTACAGCAACGGCGCAAGCATGCAGTTTAAGCCTGCGGCGTCTATCGTGTCGGCAAGAAGGGCAGGTACTACCGCCTCGTACGACGTTTTAAATAAATACATAGGCATTAACAATATGATTCAAGTGCCTTCAACTTACTGGAATATGGTGCACGGCAACAGCCCCGAAGACGTTTTAAAGGACGAAGAAGGCGTTTGCATTATGCGCGCAATCGGCTCTAATATGGCGTGGATTTTAAAGCTTTTAAACGGCGCAAAGGGCACGGATTTAGAAAAACCTATAATTATTCCCAAGGTGCGCACTAACTTCATAAAATAAAATTGCCCCCAATATATGGCTTAATTATTTAAAAATTTTTATACTTTAGGAGAAATATTATGGAAGAAAATATTATTGACGATATGGAATTTGCAGACGACGATATCGTAACGCTTCTTTCTGCCAACGGCGAAGAAATCGACTTTGTTGAAATTGCAGGCATTGCTCATCAAGGCAATTTTTATGCCATCTTACAACCCGTTGAACTTTTAGAAGGTATGAGCGAGGACGAAGCGCTCGTATTTAAGGTATCGCGTGATGAAAACGGAAACGATAAGTTTGAAATCGAGCTTGACGACGATATTATCGACGCAGTTTTTACCGAATATAATAGGCTTTTAGACGAAGCGCAAAATAATTAAATAAGGCTTTGTCGCATTATCTTAACTTAAATCCCTAAAGGCTACGCATTTTTGCGTAGCCTTTTTTTTGCGTTCTTTAAGGTTTTTGCCGGATTTTATTTAGGCTTAATAAAAAATGCAAATCTTGCCAAAAAACGACCTTATTATATAAAATACGGCAGTAAAAAAGCAGTACGATAAAACAAAAACGAAGGAGGGCGTATGGAAGTAACGTCTTGCTTTAATAACGGAAAACTTTATATAACGCTATGCGGAGAAATGGACGAATATTCGGCATCTTCCGCCCGAATTAAATGTGATAATTTAATCGATAGCTACGTAAACGCAAAAAAAATAATAATAAATCTTGCGCGAGTTGCGTTTATGGATTCCACCGGTATTGGCTTTTTAATAGGTAGGTATAAAAAAGCGTCCCGCTTAAATATTCCGCTTTTCGTAGCGCAACCGGACTTCGCCGCCGACAAAATTTTAAATTTAAGCGGTATTTACTCGCTAATACCCAAGGCAGAATAATTAAAATAAGGAAATTGAGGTATGACCACTAATTATTTAAAATTACAATTTTATTCCCATCCAAGAAATCAAGCCTTTGCCCGTGATGCGGTGGCAGCTTTTTGCGTTGAGCTAAATCCAACTCTTTCTGATATTTCCGACGTAAAGTGCGCCGTGTCCGAAGCGGTTACAAACTGCACCGTGCACGCGTATAGGGGCAATTTGGGCTTAGTATGCGTTGAATGCGAAATAGAAGATAAAAAATTACATATAAAAGTAAGCGACACGGGGAGGGGTATAGCCGATATTCAAAAGGCGGTTCAGCCCTTCTACACAACTCTGCCTTCAGACGAGCGTTCGGGCATGGGGTTTACAATTATGCAAACCTTTATGGATGAATTTTCAGTAAACTCTATTCAGGGTGAAGGCACGGTCGTTTATATGTCCAAAACCTTTAACTCGGAAGTGGAGAATGCTTGATTTAGAGCAAACGAATTTATTAATTAAAAAGGCAAAATCGGGCGATAACAGCGCCAAGGAAAAGCTTTTATCAGAAAATATAAATTTAATAAAAAGTATAGTAAAGCGTTATTTAAACAAGGGTGTAGAATACGACGATTTGTTTCAGCTTGCAAGCATGGGTTTAATTAAGGCAATAAAGGGCTTTGACGAAGACTTTGGCGTCCGATTTTCCACCTATGCCGTCCCTATGATTTCAGGGGAAATTAAGCGCTTTATGCGCGACGACGGAAGCATAAAGGTTTCGCGCGCAATAAAGGCTCAGGCAAGGGCGATAAACGCGTTCGTTGAGGTATATTCCACAACCAACGGCTCACAACCAAGCATAAAAACCATTGCCGAAAAATTTTCTATACCGGAAAGCGAGGTCGTTTTTACTATGGGCTCTACGCATATGCCCCTTTCACTTTCAGACAGGGGGGATTATAAGGACGAAAAAACGGGCGAGCTTTTAGAAAAAATTCCCGCAGAGGATAAGCAAGAGGATATGATAGAAATTATGCAACTAAAGTCTGCGATTTCTTCGCTTGCAGAGCGCGATAAAAAGGTTATAATTTTGCGCTATTTTAGGGATTTAACGCAAAGCGAGGTCGCAAATATGCTAGGCGTTTCGCAGGTGCAAATTTCTCGCATAGAAAACAGAATTATCGAAGGCTTTAAAAAAACCTTGTCGGGCTAAATATTTTGCGGTGGATAAATTCCACCGCATTTTTTATTAATTTTCAAGGCGCAAATTTTAGTATAAAAAAATAAAAAAACATAAAACTAAATTGTATGTTATATAAAAGAAGTAGCGGAATTTTAATGCCTATTTTTTCCTTGCCGTCAAAGGAGGGTATAGGAACCTTGGGCGAGGGAGCGTACAATTTCGTAAATTTTTTACAAAGGGCAAATGCAAAAATTTGGCAGGTTTTGCCTCTTAATCCCACGGGTTACGGTAACAGTCCATATCAATCATGTTCTTCAAATTCTTTAAATTATTTTTTAATTGACCTGCATATATTATGCGACGAAGGGCTTTTAACCGAGCAAGAAATTGCCTTTGCCGACTTAATCGGCGAGAATAACAGAATAGATTATTCAAAGCAGATTACAAATAAAATCAATCTTTTAAAAACGGCTTTTAACCGCTTTGATTTACAAAGCAAGGATTTTAATAATTTTGTTAAAAGCGGTGAATATTTCGATTTTGCAATTTTTATGGCGCTTAAAGAAAGGTTTAATTTTTCTTCTTGGAAGGAGTGGGCGCAGCCGTACAAAACCTATAATGCAGACTATATAAAATTTTATGTTGAAGAAAGCCAAACGGAATTTTTGTTTTGGCAGTTTACTCAATTTATGTTTTTAAAGCAATGGAATGCGCTAAAAAAATACGCAAATCAACGTGGTGTAAAAATAATGGGGGACATCCCTTTATACCTTTCGCACGATAGCGTTGAAATGTGGAAGATGGGTAACGCCATATTCAGCGTTGACGAAAACAGAGAGCCTAATTTAGTTGCAGGCGCGCCTCCCGACGATTTTTGTGAAGACGGTCAGCTTTGGGGCAACCCCTTATACGACTGGGAAAAAATGAAAAAAGACGGCTATATATGGTGGAACGAACGCATAAAACGCGCCTTTAACCTGTTTGATATTTTAAGGGTGGACCACTTCCGTGGCTTCGATAGATATTACGCAATTCCCAAGCAAAGCGCAAACGCAAAATACGGCAAGTGGCTGGACGGGCCTAAAGAAGAATTTTTTGCCGATAAGCTAAGCTTAAATATCGTTGCAGAAGATTTAGGGGTTTTGGACGAAGGCGTTTACCGCCTTATGAAAAACCTTGGCTACCCTGGTATGAAAATTTTGCAGTTTGCCTTTGACGGCGATAAAAATAACGAGCACAAGCCTTCAAAAATAACTCAAAACTTCGTGTGCTACACAGGCACTCACGATAACGCTACTTTGGTTGAATATATAAACGGCTTAAGTGATGAAGAGTATAAGATTTTTTGCGCCGACTTAATTGACGAGTGCGGTAAATTGCAGGCCTCGTGCGATATTTCAAGCCCCGAAAGCATAGCGCAAACGGTAATGGGCTTAGCCTTTAAATGCAAGGCAAATACGGTAATAATTCCTATGTGGGATTTGTTGTGTTTAGGCAAGGAGGGCAGAATAAACACCCCCTCGTCAGTAGACGCCAACAACTGGACTTGGCGCGTGCAAAACAGCAATTTGTCAGCACATATGGCGCAACTATTTAAAAAGTTAAACGATTTAGGGCAAAGAAATAATTAAAATTCAATAACCGTTTATCTAAAAATTTTTGCTTATTTGGCAAGGTGAATTTAAAAAGCTTCGCCTTGCCTTTTCTTTGAATAAAAACCCTTTAAATTGCCCAATTTATAATTAAAACACTCTATCGATATAAAAGGAGAATAATATGAAAAAACCTATTTTGGCGCTTATGCTTTGCATTGCGTTTTGCCCCTTGTCGGTTACGGTTAGCGGTTGCAGCTGCAACGGCACGCCCCCTTCCAGCGATACCGTAAACCTAACTCTATGGGGCCCTGCCGAGCATAAAAATATGCTTGGTGAAATGATTGAAGAATTTAAAAATTTAAACTCTGACAAAAATTACCAAATTTCTATAAACGTAGTAAGCGAAGCTGACGCCTACAATACTATTTCTACCGACGTTTCTGCAGGCGCCGACGTTTACGCTTTTATCAACGACCAAATAATTAACCTATATCGCGCAGGTGCGCTTGCGCAGGTTGGCGGAAATAAGTTAAACGAGGTAATAAGTCAAAACGACGCGGGCGCGGTAAATTCTGCAAAGGTAGGCGACGATGTATACGCCTACCCGTTTTCTGCCGACAACGGATATTTTTTGTATTACGATAAATCGGTAATAACCGATCCAACCTCGTTAGATGCAATCCTTGCCGACTGTCAAACGGCTTCTAAAAGGTTCGTTATGGAAATGGATAATTCGTGGTACGTTGCTTCCTTCTTTTTCGGCGCGGGATGCTCGTACGAGGTAGAGTACGATAGCGAAGGTGGCGTAAAAAGCGTAATTTGCGACTTTGACGACGAAAACAAGGGCGTTAAGGCAGGGACTGCTATGATAAATGTCGCTTCAAGCCCCGCATTTTTAAACGGCGACGATAATGTTATTAAGGCAGGGTTCGACGACGGTTCCGTTGCCGCTGCGGTTTCGGGCACTTGGAACGCCGAAAATATTAAAAGGGCTTTAGGTGAAAATTACGCGGCTGTGCCTTTACCTAAATTTACGGTAGAAGGAGAAAGCTTTCAAATGGGCTCGTTTGCCGGCTATAAGCTATACGGCGTTAATCCAACTTCAAAAAATCTTGCCGAAGCCCACAAGCTAGCCGCCTTTTTAGCAAGCGAAAAAATGCAAAAAAAGCGCTATGAAGAATTAGGCGTCGGCCCTTCTAATCTCAACGCCGCCGCATCAGATGAGATTAAGCAAAATATTGCGCTTTCTGCCTTAACGGCGCAAAGTCAATACGCAGTTGCGCAAACTGCCGTGCCCGACAACTATTGGAAGGCTGCCGACGCGTTCGGTACGGAGGTAGTTTCAAAGGCGGTAAATAAAAACAATCTTTTATCTAAGCTTAAGGAAATGGCAGAGCTAATTAGGTCGGTTGCAATTAAAAAAGGTAATTAAAAAAGGCAACTAAAAAAGGGAAATAAAAAAGTAATTTACAAGGGGGGAGATATGGTTAGTTTAGAGTATTTAAAAATGTCGCCGTTAAAAAAATTTTTATATAATTTTTTATCGCTTATCAAAAAAATTCCGCTTGCAATTTGGTCGCTTTTAAGGCAAATTCCAAAGGCTTTTACAATGCTTTTTAACGGTGTTTCGGGCGTTTTTAAAACGGTTGCGTCCGCCGCGGTGCAAGGCGATTATAAAACTAAAATTTCCCTTTTTATAATGGGCTTTGGTCAGCTTTTTCGCGGTCAAATTTTAAGGGGTATAATATACCTTATTTTTCAAGCCGTATTCGTTTTTTATATGCTCTTTTTCGGGTGGAAATACCTTGCTAAAATAGGTAGCCTGGGCGAGGTTGCAATGGTTAAGGTTTGGGACGATAATTTGGGCATATATACCTACCAATACTACGATAACAGCCTTTTAATTTTGCTTTATTCCTTGCTTACTGTTTGCTTTATAATCGCCTTTTTATACGCGTGGTATCAAAGCGTAAAGCAAAGCTATATTGCCCAGCAGCTTTTAGAGCTTAATATACCGTTAAAAACCGCCAAGGACGATTTAAAATCGTACGCCAACGAAAAGTACCATAAAACGCTTTTATCCGTCCCCGTTTTAGGGCTTAGCGTATTTACTATCTTCCCCATAATTTTTATGGTTTTTATTGCGTTTACCAACTACGACGCAATGCACTCGCCCCCTAAAGAGCTGTTCTCGTGGGTGGGGCTTCAAAACTTTGCAAATCTTTTGGGCGGAGGCGTTACGGCAGACGCGGCAAAATTCGCCTTCACCTTTCGTGAGGTGCTAATTTGGACGGTAATTTGGGCTATTTTTTCCACCTTCTCCAACTATATTTTAGGTATGCTCGTCGCCATTTTAATTAATAAAAAGGGCATTAAATTTAAAAAGCTTTGGCGCACCGTGCTGGTTTTTACAATCGCCGTACCGCAATTCGTATCCTTAATGCTAACCTCGCAAATGCTTAAAGATACGGGTATTATAAACCACCTTTTGCAAAGCCTTGGCATAATTTCTTCCCCGCTACCCTTTTTAACAAACGGCGTTTGGGCAAAGGTAGTAATAATAGTAGTAAACGTTTGGATAGGAATACCTTATACTATGCTCATATGCACCGGCATACTTTTAAATATTCCTGCCGACTTATACGAATCGGCTAAAATAGACGGCGCAGGGCCAATAAGGGCTTATTTTAAAATTACTTTACCTTATATGCTACACGTAACTGCGCCCTATTTAATAAGTCAGTTTATTGCAAACTTAAACAACTTTAACGTAATATTTTTACTGACGGGCGGTGCGCCCGACGCGTTAAGGCTGCAATACGCAGGCGAAACGGATTTGCTAATAACTTGGCTATATAAGCTAACCTTTAATATGGGCGACTACAAAACGGCGTCGGTAATAAGCATTTTTACCTTTATAATAGTTGCGGTAATTTCGCTAATACTATACAACCGTTCAAACGCAGTTAAAAACGAGGAGATTTTTATGTAATGGCTAAAAAATATCGCAGTAAAAGTAGGGTGGAAAAGGCTTCAAACACGGCAATATACGCCTTTTTAATTGCGCTTAGCATAATATGGCTATTCCCCTTTTTCTTTTTAATTTTGCAGTCGTTAAGGGGGGAAGCGGGCGCAACCACAAACTATTTTTTCCCTAAAATTATAACCTTCGATAACTATATAAAACTATTTACCGACACCTCGCTCTTCAACTTTCCAAAGTGGTATTTAAACACCTTAATCGTATCTGTTGCCGTAACCGTAATTCAGTCCGTAATAGTATTAATAACTAGCTACGCGCTGTCTAGGCTACGCTTTAAAATGCGAAAGCCTTTAATGAATTTAATTTTAATATTAGGTATGTTCCCCGGCTTTATGTCTATGACGGCGGTATATTTCGTGTTAAAGGAAATCGGCTTAACGCAAAATCTTTTCGGCTTAATTTTAGTATACACGGCAAGCTCTGCAATGCAATACTATATATGCAAGGGTTACTTCGACACCATACCAAAATCGTTGGACGAGGCCGCAAGAATAGACGGCGCAAATCGCCACACCGTATTTTTAAAAATCATTTTACCGCTTGCAAAGCCCATTATAATTTACGGAATTTTAACGGCGTTTATCGCCCCTTGGGGGGAGTATATGTTTTCCTCCCTGTTAATGCTTGGCGACTACGATAAATTTAACGTGGCTTTGGGGTTAAAGCTAATGCTCCACCGCGAAAACGTATCGCAGTATTTTACCCGCTTTTGCGCAGGGGCGGTATGCGTTTCTATACCTATAACGGCGCTATTTATTTGGCTTCAAAAATACTATGTAGAAGGCATTACGGGCGGTTCGGTTAAGGGATAAAATTCAAATTGAGTGGGTACTATAACGCAATTAAGGAGAAGTAATGGCTAATTTAAGTTTAAAACATATCTACAAAGTATACCCCAACGGAGCCAAGGCGGTAAACGATTTTAATATGGAAATTGCAGATAAAGAATTTATCGTTTTCGTAGGGCCGTCGGGTTGCGGTAAATCGACTACGCTCAGAATGATAGCAGGGCTTGAGGATATAACTGCGGGCGAGCTTAAAATAGGGGAAACGGTAGTAAACGATATCGAGCCAAAGGATAGAGATATTGCTATGGTATTTCAAAACTACGCCCTATACCCTCATATGACGGTCTATGAAAATATCGCCTTCGGCTTGCGCCTTAAAAAAATCCCTAAGGATATAATTCACAAAAGGGTTATCGAAGCGGCAGAAATATTGCACCTAACCGAATATTTAGGCAGAAAGCCTAAAGAAATGTCGGGCGGGCAACGGCAAAGAGTTTCGCTTGGAAGGGCAATCGTGCGAGAGCCGAAGGTAATGCTGTTAGACGAGCCCCTTTCAAACCTTGACGCAAAGCTTAGAACGCAGATGAGGGCAGAAATTTCTAAGCTTCACACAAGGCTTAACACAACTTTCATTTACGTCACGCACGACCAGGTGGAAGCAATGACGATGGGTACTAGAATAGTAGTTATGAAGGGTGGTTGCGTGCAACAAATAGATACGCCCAAAAATTTATACTGCTATCCGAAAAACAAGTTCGTAGCAGGCTTTATGGGCACTCCGCAAATGAATTTTTTTGAAGGCACGCTTTTAAAAAAGGGGGAAGAGGTAGAGGTTACTTTTGCTTATAGCGACCAAAAAATAACTGTGCCGTATTCGTTGTTTTACAAGGTAAAGCCAAGCTATTTAAACGGTGATTGCCCCGTATATATAGGCCTGCGAGCAGAAGATATCACCCTTGAAGAGCATAAGGTTCAAAAAAGCTTAACCACGGTAAATATAAAAATTTCCCATCTGGAAGAGCTAGGCGCTGAAACGCTTGTGTACGGCGATTTAAATATGGGTGGGGACGGCTATGTAGAAAGCTCTACTCGCTGTATCGTAAAGTTAAATACCGATATGAGTCAGTCGCCTAAAATTAAATTTACTTCGGGCGAAGTCGTAAAGGTTGCGCTAAATATGCAAAAGGCGCACCTTTTCGATAAGGTTACCGAGCAAAGCATTTTGCCTAAAATTCCACAAAACAACTACTTGGATTGTACCGTAGAGCAAGGCAAGCTAATCTTTTGCGGTGAAGAGCTAGCGTTGCCCCCTGCCATAAATTGCCCCAACCTTTACGGCGATTTAATAATACCCACCAACGCCTTTTATTTGGGCGGAAGCATTAAAGCCAAGGTGTTAAGCTGTGAACGCATAGACAGCAATTATTTAACAGCGCTAAAAATAGGCGACAGAATTTTATACGCAAGTAATTTGCAGGTGGAAAACGCTAGCTTTATTAATTTGGGTGTAGATTGCAAAAAAATAACCGTGTTAAGCCAAGGCAAGCAGGTAATTTCGCCGTTGCCCCAAACGGTTTGCCTATACGGCAAGCTTATAAAGCAAAAGCAAAAGGTAAGCCTGCGCGTAAAGGGAAAAATTAAAAGCAAAAATCAAATTGTCTTTCGCTTGGAGATAGAGGGGGCGCAGTTTGAAGTAAGCGACTATATAACTAAAAAGTTAATTTCCGTTTTAGGCGCAAAAAAAGCGTTTACAACGCCCTTGCGCTTTGAGTGCAATATAAGTGATATAACCTTTGCAAACGAGGGAATAAAGGCAAAGGTTTTAAACCTTTTAGATTACGGAAGGCAAAAATTTGCAAAGGTAGCAGTGGGCGAAAAGCAATTTTTCGTGGCGGAAAACGGACAAGGCTTAAAGGACGCCCATCTTTTAATAAACCTTAATTCCGCATCTGTTTACCAAGCCGACCTAAATGTAAAAATAGTATAAAATAATTTAAAGGGGCGGGTGTGAACTAAATCGTTCGCACCCGCCCCGTTTCAGTTATTCAACCCTTTTTTTATAGCGCCGCCTTAAAATATTTAATAATATTAATCTTTTTGTTGAAAACCTACGCAATTAGTGATATAATTAATATATTATAGGAGAAAAAGTTATGATTAATCAAAAGAATATGCAGCTTGGCAAGGTTCGTTCGGTAATTCGCGAGCTTTTTGAATACGGCAAAAAAAGAAAAGCGGAAATCGGGGAAGAAAAGGTTTACGACTTTTCGTTAGGCAACCCCAGCGTTCCCGCTCCCAAGGAAGTAAACGAAGCCTTGGTTGAGTTAATACAAAACTCTAACCCCGTCTTTTTGCACGGCTATACCTCCGCTCAAGGCGACGCTTCCGTTAGGGGCGCAATTTCTGACTATATAAATTTGCGCTTTGCAACAAGCCTTTGCGCCGACAATATTTATTTAACCTGTGGCGCTGCGGCATCCCTTACCATAACCTTAAACGCGCTTTTAAACGAAGGCGACGAGGTTATTACCTTTGCGCCCTTTTTCCCTGAATATAAGGTTTTTGTAGAGCACGCAGGCGGAAAGCTTATCGCCGTGCAGGGGGAAGAGGCAACCTTCCAAATAGATCTTCAAAAATTGCAAAACGCTATAACCGCAAAAACTAAAGCGGTAATTATAAACTCCCCCAACAATCCCTCGGGCGTCGTTTATAGCGAAAAAACTATAAAAAATCTTTGCCAAGCCTTAAACGACTACGCTAAAAAATTCAACACCGAAATTTACTTAATTTCCGACGAGCCCTACCGTGAGCTCGTATTCGATAAAAACGTAAAAGTTCCCTATGTTATGAATTATTATAAAAACAGCGTAGTTTGCTATTCCTATTCAAAGGCTCTTTCTCTCCCCGGCGAAAGAATAGGCTATATTGCAGTTAATAATCAAATGCAAAACTGGCAGGATGTTTACGCTGCAATTTGTGGCGCTGGCAGGGCGTTGGGCTACGTTTGCGCCCCCAACCTTTTTCAACAGTTAATAAAAAAGGTTATAGATAAAACTGCCGACGTTTCCATCTACAAAAACAATCGCGATATTTTAGTTTCTGCGCTTACTGAATACGGCTACACCGTCGTTAAGCCCGACGGGGCGTTTTACTTGTTCGTAAAGGCGCTTGAGGATGATGCTGACGCCTTCTGCGAAAGGGCAAAAAAGCACGAGCTTTTAATCGTTTCAGGCAACTCGTTCGGAACGCCCGGTTACGTTCGCATATCCTATTGCGTCGACACGGAAATGATAAAAAATTCCCTTCCCGCATTTAAGGCGCTAGCCGAATCCTACAAAGCTTAATTTTAAACTATAATACAAATGGGTGGCATATATGTGCCACCCATTTAACTTATTTAATATATTTTTTTAATCTCTTTTTAATTGATTTTACGTTTTGCTTTACCGAATACGAAGAAGCCCCGCCAAAGCTAACTCTTGCGTCTGCGCACGCTTTTGCTTTAACGATTTCTACTATGTCGTCGCCAAAAACCCCGTCAAAGCCCCTGTATTCTTCAGCGGTCATATTTTGCAAGGTACGGTTATTTTCAATGCACCATCTAACGATTTTGCCCGTAACCGAATGGGCTGTTCTAAAGGGTACGCCGTGCTTTGCCATATAATCGGCAACGTCGGTTGCGCAAGCAAATTCGCTTTCGGCGGCAAGCGCCATTTTTTCCGTTTTTAAGGTAATCGAATCCATCATTTCCGCCATAATGTTAAGGCAGTTTAAAATTTGTGTTTCGGCGTCGAAAAGACCTTCCTTATCCTCCTGCAAATCCTTGTTATAAGCAAGTGGAATGGCTTTAATCGTAGTTAAAATGGCAACCAAGTGCCCGTAAACTCTGCCCGTCTTTCCGCGCATTAATTCGGGGATATCGGGGTTCTTTTTCTGTGGCATTATCGAAGAGCCGGTTGAATACGCGTCGGCAATTTCAAAGTATCCAAATTCTTCAGTAGAATATAAAATTATGTCCTCGCAAAGCCTTGATAGGTGCGCGGCAATCATAGATGCGTTAAATAAATACTCCGCAACGAAATCCCTATCGGAAACGCCGTCTAACGAATTTTCGCAAGGGCGTAAAAATCCTAAAAGACTGCAGGTTATATTGCGATTAATGGGGTATGAAGTGCCTGCAAGCGCGCCGCTGCCAAGTGGCATAACGTTCATCCTTTGCTTACTGCTTTCGCTTCTTTCCATATCGCGTAAAAACATTTCGGCGTAAGCGTTAAAAAAGTGTCCTGCGCACATGGGTTGGGCCTTTCTTAAATGAGTGTAGCCCGGCATAACGAATTTTAAATTGCTTTGCGCTTTATTAACCAAGACGGTTACAAGCGCGCCAAGGCTTTTAATAACGGCGTCGTAGCTTTCTCTTACGTAAAGCCTAAAATCCGTTGCAACCTGGTCGTTTCTGCTACGCGCGGTATGTAATTTTTTACCCGCTTCGCCTATGCGCGAAACAAGCTCGTTTTCTACAAAGGAGTGTATGTCCTCAGCACCGCAAATTTCTAGCTTACCGTTTTCGATATCGCTATAAATTGCTTCAAGTCCTGCAACTATTCGTTGCATTTCTTCTAATGCTATAATGTTGCACTCCGCAAGCATTTTTGCGTGCGCTATGCTTGCCGTAATATCAACGCGCCAAAGCTTTTTGTCAAAGGGAAGAGAATCGTTAAATAAATCGGCGTTTGCTGCGGTGGGTGCATCAAAACGTCCTTGCCATAGTTTCATAAATTATACCTTTAATAAATTGACTTTATTTTCAATTTCCTTTACAATAATATATAGTGCTATTATAATAAAATTTTATTAATTAATCAAGTCAAAAGGCGAACAAATAGTGATAATTTTAGGAATTGACCCCGGGCTTGCCACGATGGGCTACGGAATAGTTGAAAAACTTAATAACGGAAACACCGTTCCCGTTGATTACGGCGTAGTGTTAACCCCCAAGGAAGAAAGCTTACCAGTTCGCCTTGCTATGCTTGAAGAGGGTATAAATAAAATTTTAAATAAATATAAGCCCGACGAAATAGCCGTGGAAGAATTATTCTTTGCAAAAAATATAACTACGGGTATTCCCGTGGCGCACGCAAGGGGCGTAACTTTGCTCACCTGCATAAAGTATTGCGGAAAGCTTTACGAATATACTCCAATGCAAATAAAGCAGGCTTTAACGGGCTACGGCAGGGCAGATAAAATTCAAATGATGCACGTAGTAACATCCCTTTTGCATCTTCAAAAAATTCCCCGCCCGGATGACGCTGCCGACGCCTTGGCAGTCGCTCTTTGTCACGCTCACACTTCAAGGTTTGGCAAGCTGTTTGGAATAAAGTAAACAAAGTGCTAAACAGTTAAAATAAGGGCAAAATATTGTATTTTTTGTAAAAAAACGGTAAATTTGAACGATATTCAATTATAGGTTATTAAATGATAGGTTATTTGAAAGGTAAAATTTTATCACTTGATATAGACGTTGCGTTAATAGAAGTAGGTGGGGTTGGATACGAAGTATTTATTTCTGGCACGGCTTTTAGCGCGCTTTCGGGCAAAACGGAAGGCGAGGTTTACACTTATTTGCAGGTCAAGGAAGACGGCGTTGCGTTATTCGGTTTTTCTTCCGTTGCCGAAAAGCAAATGTTTTTAAAATTAACCTCCGTTTCGGGCGTTGGTCCTAAAATGGGCATAGGTATTTTATCGCAAATGGATTCAAACGCCTTGGCAACGGCGATTGCAACCTCCGACGTAAAGCGTTTAAGCGCAGTAAAGGGCTTGGGCAAAAAAACGGCAGAGCGTATTATTTTAGAGCTTCGCGAAAGCGTTCAAGCAATCTCCAAGGCAGAAATCAAGGCGGGCGAAGTGCCTAAAACCATCCACATTTCAGCTGGTGACGAGGACGCTATCGTCGCCCTTATGACCTTAGGCTTTAACCGTAGCGAAAGTATCAAGGCGGTTAACAGGGCAAAGGAAGCAGGCGCAACCACGGTAGAAGATATAATTATGTTAGCCCTAAGGGGAATGTAAGGCTTTAACCGCTTTAATTATAAGTTAAAAATAAAATACTTTTTTTAGGTAAAAAATATGTTTTTCGATGATGAAGAATACGGTGCGGACGAAAACAGATTAGTGCAAAGCACCAAGGGTGAATACGATTTTGAAGAAAACGTTTTGCGCCCCAAAAATATGGAAGGCTACGTCGGCCAAACCAAGGTAAAAGAAAATTTAAACGTGTATATGGCGGCGGCTAAAAAGCGTGGCGAAGCGTTAGAGCACGTCTTGTTATACGGCGCTCCCGGTTTAGGCAAAACCACGCTGGCTCATATAATTTCTGCCGAAATGGGCGGTCAGCTTAAAATTACAAGCGCCCCTGCAATAGAAAGGAGTGGCGATTTGGCTGCTATCCTTACCAACCTAAACGACGGCGACGTTTTGTTTATCGACGAAATTCACCGTCTTAATCATAGCGTGGAAGAAATTTTATATTCTGCTATGGAGGACTATGCGTTAGATATAATCGTAGGTAAGGGCCCTTCTGCAAGAAATATTCGCTTTACGCTTAAAAGGTTTACTTTAATAGGCGCAACCACAAAGGCAGGTATGATTGCCAACCCCTTGCGCGATAGGTTTGGAATTATTTGCCGTTTAGAGCTTTACACTCCGGACGAGCTTAAGGAAATAGTTACCAGAAGCGCAAAGACCTTAGGCATAGCTATTGCCGACGAGGCTGCGGCGGAAATAGCCAAGCGTTCCCGCGGGACGCCCCGTATTGCCAACCGCCTTTTAAAGCGAGTTAGGGACTTTTCTACCGTTAGCGGAAACAGCCAAGTTACCTTAAAGGACGCGCAATATGCCTTAACGAGAATGGAAATCGACGCTTTAGGGTTAGACGAAATTGACCGTGCTCTTTTAAGGGCAATGATAGAAAAATTCGACGGCAGACCGGTAGGACTTGAAACGCTTGCCGCAACCATAAACGAGGATGCAGGAACTATTGAAGACGTTTACGAGCCTTACCTTTTACAATTAGGCTTTATTGCAAGAACGCCAAGAGGCCGTATGATTATGCGTGGCGGTTACGAGCATTTAGGATATAAAATGACGGAAAAGCAGGCTAAGCAGGTTAGCCTTTTCGATAATAACGATGACTGATATACAATATAAAAAAAGCGATTTTTACTACTTTTTACCCGAAGAACAAATAGCCCAAACGCCTGCAACGCCAAGGGATAGCTCTCGCCTTTTAGTTTACGATAGAAAGCAAGATAAAACGGAGCATAAAATTTTTAGGGACGTAGAGGAATATTTAAATAAGGGCGACCTTTTAGTGGTAAACGACACCAAGGTTCTCCCCGCCCGTCTATTTGCAAAAACCGAGCACGGCGGCGCGGTAGAGGTGCTTTTGCTAAAGCGCTTGGAAAAGGACAGATGGGAGGTTTTAGTAAAGCCCGGCAAAAAGTGTAAAATAGGCGTTAAACTCAATATATCCCCCACCCTTTCGCTAATTGTAGAGGGAATAACCGATAGTGGCGAGCGCATAGTAAGGTTTATTTACGACGGCGTTTTCGAAGAGATTTTAGATGAAGTCGGCTCTATGCCCTTGCCCCCTTATATCAAGGAAAAGCTACACGATAAAAACCGTTATCAAACGGTGTACGCCAAGCACGAGGGCTCTGCCGCAGCGCCCACCGCAGGGCTACATTTCACGCCCGAGCTTTTGCAAAGATTGCAAGATAAAGGCGTGGAAATTGTAAAGGTAACCTTAAGCGTTGGCTTGGGAACCTTCCGTCCCGTAAAGGAAGATATAATCACCAATCACAAAATGCACTCTGAATACTACTCTGTTTCAAAGGAAGCGGCGCTTGCCATAAATAAGGCGAAAGCGGAAGGGAGAAGAGTAATTGCCGTCGGCACTACCTCCGTTCGTACGCTAGAAAGTGCCGCCGACGAAAACGGCCTTTTAACCGAGTGCTCGGGCGATACGCAAATTTTCATTTATCCACCCTATAAATTTAAATGCGTTGACGCTTTAATAACGAACTTCCATCTCCCCGAAAGCACTTTGGTAATGCTAGTTGCCGCCTTAACGGGAAGGGAAAAAATATTAGACTTATACAATACTGCCGTTGCGGAAAAATACCGTTTCTTTTCCTTCGGCGACGCAATGTTAATTTTATAACGGCGCGCTTCGTGTTTGCATTTACCTATCGGCAGTAAAACGCCGTTGGCGTTAAGTAGCAACCCACAGGCTTTTGCGCGCAAAAAGTAAACGGCAAAGCCGTCGTTTTTCTGTCAAAGGGCAAATAAAATCAGGATTAAACTAAAAGCTTATGAGTAAGTTTTCATTTGAATTACAACACGTCGAAAAGTACACGGGCGCAAGGGCAGGCGTGTTCCACACCCCCCACGGTGACGTTAAAACACCCGTATATATGCCCGTGGGAACGCAGGCAACGGTCAAGGGCGTGTACCCTAAAGATTTAAAGGAAGCGGGTAGCTCTATCGTGCTTTCCAACACCTATCATTTATATATGCGTCCCGGTGACGAGCTTGTAAAAAAGGCGGGCGGCCTACATAAATTTATGAACTGGGACGGCCCTATTTTAACCGATAGCGGCGGCTTTCAGGTTTTTTCTTTAACCAAATTGAATAAAATTAAGGACGAAGGGGTATATTTTAATTCTCATATAGACGGTTCAAAGCACCTTTTCACTCCCGAAAAAGCCATCCAAATTGAAGAAAATTTAGGCGCTGATATAATAATGGCTTTCGACCAATGTAGCGAATACGGCTACACCTACGAGCAAGCCAAGGAAGCTATGGAAAGAACCTCACGCTGGTTAGAAAGATGCGTTGCCGCAAAATCTCGCGAGGACCAAGCGCTTTTCCCTATTGTACAGGGAAATATGTACGAGGATTTGCGTTTAGAAAGCTTGCGTCGCTGTATTCCCCACGCGCATCACGGTATAGCGATAGGCGGTCTTTCCGTCGGCGAGCCAAAGGATATTATGTATAAAATGCTCGAAGTTCTTCAACCCCATTTACCCACGCATATCCCCCGCTATTTAATGGGCGTAGGCAGTCCCGACTGTTTAATAGAAGGTGTAAAAAGGGGTATAGATATGTTCGACTGCGTGCTTGCAACAAGGGTTGCGCGCAACGGTACGGCGTTTACCTCCAACGGCAAAATCGTTGTAAGAAACGGCGCTTATAAAGAAGATTTTACCCCCTTAGACGAAAAGTGTAATTGCTATTGCTGTAAAAATTATACAAAAGCCTACTTGCGCCATTTAATAAACCAAGGCGAAATGCTTTCTGCAATGCTTTTATCCTTGCACAATATAACCTTTTTGCATAAATTAATGGCAGATATGCGCCAAGCAATTTTCGACGATTCTTTAATTGATTTCGCCAACGATTTTTATAATAAGTACGGCAAAATTTAAATAAAAAAACAATAATTAATAATTTAAATATAAATTTCGTTAAAAACCTGTTAAAAACAAGTGAAAGGTAATTATTTTAAATAAAAACGCTTGCCAAAATCTGTAAAAAATATTATATTAATTAAGTAAAAAATATTTTGGAGAAAATAATTATGTTATTTAATTTATTAACTGACACCAATACTGGAACTGAACAAGCAGCTGGCGGAGATTGGGTTACTTGGGTAATTTTAATCGCAATGATCGCTTTATTCGTCGTTTATTTCGTGTTCTCTTCCCGTAGCAACAAAAAGAAGCAAGAAGAAGCAATGCAAATTATCAACGCAGTAAAGCCCGGCAACAAAGTTAAAACTATCGGCGGTATTTGTGGTATCGTAGTGGAAGTTGACAACGAAGAAAACACCTTTGTTTTAGAAACTGGTAGCGAAGCTTCCGGTAAAAGCTATATGAAGTTCGATAAGCAAGCAATTTATCAAACGGACGCCGTAGCAGAAACTAAAGAATCTTCCGCAGACCAAATCGAAGAAGAAGTTGAAGAAGCAGCTGAAGAAACTGAAGATAAAGAATAATCAACAAATTTAAAAAGCCGTGGCAAAAAATGTGCCACGGCTTTTTTTACGGCGGTTTTGCAAAAATTGCAAAACCGCCACTTTTATTAATTAACAATTAATAAGTTACCGAATATAACAAAAATTTTTAAAATGACTATTGACTAAATAAACTTTCTATAATATAATAAAAAAAGGAGAAAAATTATGAAAATTTTTACAAAAATTTTAACGGCGGTATTATCTTTGGCAATGCTTTTTAGTGTAGTCGGCTTTACCGCTTGCACAAACGGCGAATTGCAAGCAAAAATCGCTGAACTTGAAGCGCAAATTGCAACCCAACAAACTCAAATTGAACAACAACAAGAACAAATTAAAGCACTTGAGCAAGAAAACCAAGAATTAGAAGAGCAGATTAAAGTATTAGAACAAGAAAATCAAGCTTATGTTTTAAAAATTGCAGCTGGTAAAAAGGTTTATAATATTGAGGAGGAAATTTTTATTGATATTCTTCTTGAAAATCATAGCGGTAAGGATGTGGAAATTGCTTACTACATGCCTAATTTAGTAGTTCCGGAAAGTCTCACTGGCGAATTCCCTGCTATCGAACAATCCCCAGAAATGGCAAAAATTTTTTTTAAAAATGGTGATACCATTCATTTAACAGAGCGTGTAGAAGATTATTTTTCCGTTGGGCAACATGAATTAAATTATAGAGCGCTATTTTATATTTGCGGGGAAACGGAACCCGTTGTAGTTAATTCGAATTTAATCGAGTTTTCAGTTGTTGAATCATAAAAAGAGGTGGATATTATGAGTAAAAGCATTTGGAACTGTGATAATTTATCAAGCATAACAATACCGGCAAGCGTTCGTAAAGTAGTTGCGTTGCAACCGTGAAGTAATTGCTTGCGCAACCGTGAAGTGTTTTTACAAGTGTAAAAACGATGCGGTCGTATCATTAAATTTCACCCCACTATATAAAAAACACAAATTTGCCTATTGACAAAATAAACTTTGTATAATATAATAAAAATGTAAAAGTATCGTTTGTCATACCGAGCGTAGCCGTAGGGCGAAGTCGAGTGTATCTTAACAGCGCAAAAAAGTTCATTAAAGGGGTAAAATTATGAAAAAAAGATTTTTAACATTATTATTAAGCGCAACAATGCTTTTTAGCGCGGTTGGCTTTACTGCTTGCACAAACGGCGAATTGGAAGCAAAAATTGCAGAATTACAAGCGCAAATTTCCACCCAACAAACACAAATCTTAGAACAACAAGAACAAATTAAAGCACTTGAGCAAGAAAAGCAAGAATTAGAAGAAGAAATAGAATATCTTCAGTCAAATATTAATGCAAAAACAGGTTTAGAAAACGGATTTAAGCCTTGTGATGGAGAGGATGAAACCCCTATCTTTTACTGTGCTTATAGGAGTGATAAGACAGAGTTTGATATTGATAATGTAACTTTAGATTTTTATTATGGTGGATATTATTATCAAGGCGCAGAATTTGAATTGGAAAATGCACACGATTTTCCGTCATTTGAATTGTATTTTGAAGAAGATAATGGAAATAACTTCTTTGTAAAACGAGTCGAAGAAAACTTTGTTTCTGACAAATACAGTTGTGAAGTTGTATATGATGAAAATTGGCACATTACTGAAATAAGATACAATCATTCAGAACAGATAACCATACCTTCAGAAGTGTTTACTAAAGAGAACGGACAAATATGGTTTGAAATTCATAGCGCAAACGCTAATGATATTGAGTCGGAAGTGAAATGTATAACGGGTATTAGCATTTTTTATCAAGTATCAAATGGAAGGGTCATATTATCAAATCAAGAATTAAAATAGGTAAAACCAAATTAAAAACTAAATAGGAGGTTAATTATGAAATCAAGAAGATTATTTACAACTTTATTAAGTGTATTGATGCTTGTTTTAACTTGTATGTTGTGTTTTTTCGTTGGTTGTGTAGAAAAAGCCGATCATTATACTGTGGATGAACATATCGAAAGGGTTTCGGCGTTAGTTGAAAAAAGATATATGACGGAAAATAGTGAATATACCGATTATTCTGTGTATCCAATATATGACGAAAATAATGAATTAAGATATATGTTAATTGAGTTTAAACCATACGGATTTGTGTATGTAAAAATTAATGAAGAGAAACTTCATTTTCCATATGCTGTAAGTATGTACGTAAGAGATACTTCCGAGGGTAAAACGTGGCGTCGCTACACGATTGAAGAAAACGGAAATAAAACATGGGAAGTAAACGAAAACGGTGAATATATAAATTATAATAGCAGTCATTTTAAAGTAGCTAATATTCAAGATGAAAAGCGTTATTTGCTAAAGGTTGAAAATAATTTTATTCCCGCTGTTAAAAGAGAAGAAAAATTTTTAAATTTAGTTTCTATGCAAGAAATGGATTACGAGCCTACTATGAAGGCAAGCGAGCAAGCCGTTTCTGAAATAAATTTTATTTCTAAAAATTATTTTGATTTATAAGAAGGTTAATATGTGGTTATTAAAAAATATTTGGGGTTATTGTATTGCTTTGTTGTTAGTTGTATTAGCAATATCTTATAAACCGCTACTAGCAAATGCGATAACTGTAGGGGATAATGAGGTTGTTGGGTTAGAATCTGTTTCTGTATCTTCAAATTATGAACAAGATATTTTAAATATTGCTGTTCAGGGTACTCAAGACTTAACTGATATAGTATATATTGAAAACGCAAATTATTTTTTAGTCAATCCAAAGCATGCTATAAATAATGTATTAGATAATCCTAGTGGTACTTGCTCAACAGTTGCAATGCAATTACTGTTAGGATATCATAATTATTACTCAGATAGAAGGCTTATTCCTGCCCAGGGGGAAAATGGGCGTGTTTTTTTAAGTGATAATTATGGTGATATTAATGAACATCCAATTATAGATAATAGTTTTGCTATAGGGCAAGGTCGTGCAAGTATCGGTGCAGTAAAAAGTCAGCTAAATAATTAAAAACAGCCCCGAGGCGACCTTAATATTAAGGCTCGCCTCGGGGCGTTTTTTTAAATAAGTAATAGCTACAAAACCCTCCGCATACATTAGTAGCGGAGGATTTATTTTATGCAACAAAGCGTTTTTCAAATTTCAAAGGCCGTTTTGGCGTCAATAATTTTTTCACTTGCGTTCGTTTTAATTTTTACTTTAATAATACATATTTTTTCCGTGCCTATCAACGCGGTAAAGCCCGTAAACCAAGTATTTAAAATTGTTGCCGTGGCAATAGGGGGAATAATTTTTTTAAAGGGCGATAACGGACTTTTAAAGGGGCTTATTTACGGCGTTATATCAGTAATATTCACCTATTTTTTGTTTGCAATAGTGGCGGGAGAATTAAGCTTTAGCGTATTATTTCTTGCAGAAATAGCTTTAGGTGGCGTTGCGGGCGCAATTTCGGGAGTAATTGCCGTTAATATTAAAAAGACGTAAAAAAAATAATAAAAAGGCTTGATTTTTTTTGCCGTGTATTTTATAATAGTATAAAGCTAAAACTTAAGGAGAATTTTATTATGATTAAAACTATAGCTAAACCCGCTGAAAGAAAGGTAACCGCTTGTGGTGAATGCAGAAGCACTTGCCAATCCGCTTGCAAAACGAGCTGCACCGTTGGTAACCAAAGCTGCGAAAGAATTACAAGAGAAGAAAGACCTGAAAAAGAAACGAAGTAATCAAAATAAAATCTTTATAAGGAGCAGAAATCTCTCTGCTCCTTAATTTACTGTAAAAGGGGCTCTAAAAGATTATAAAGGGCCGTTATTTAAAAAATTATGGTACACGTTTTTAATTATAAAAATTACAACTACATCTACGACGTAGGTAGCGGAAGCCTGCACGAGTGCGACAAGGCTACTGCCGACTATATTTTGCATAAGCAGGGAAAGGCCGTAGATATTTCTTATATTTCCCAGCAACAAATTGCCGAAATCGAAAAGGATATTGCCATTTTAAAGGATCAAGGCTTATTCGAAAAGGAAGAAGTAAGGGCGTATCCCTTTAAATCTAAAGAGATAAAGGCCCTATGCCTTCATATTTGCCACGATTGCAATTTAAGGTGTCGCTATTGCTTTGCAGACGAAGGCGCGTATCACTCCAAGCGCGAATTTATGAGCGAGGAAACGGCAAAGCGCGCAATAGATTTCTTAATTGAAAACAGCGGAAAAAGAAAGATTTTGGAAGCTGACTTTTTTGGTGGCGAGCCATTAATGTGTCTGCAAACCATTAAAAACGTAGTGGCGTATGCAAGACAGCGCGAAAAGCAAACGGGTAAAAAGTTTTTATTCACTACAACCACCAACGCCTTACTTTTAAACGACGAAGCTATCGAATTTTTTAACGCGGAAATGGAAAACGTCGTTTTAAGCTTGGACGGAAGAAGAGAAGTGCACGACGCTATAAGAAAAACGGTAAACGGCAAAGGCTCGTTTGACTTCGTTATCGAAAATATTAAAAAATTCGTAAAGTCAAGGGGCAACAAAAGCTACTACGTAAGGGGAACATTTACTGCAAAAAATCTCGATTTTTCTAACGACGTAATCTTCCTTGCAGAAAACGGCTTCGACAGTATTTCTATGGAGCCCGTAGTAACCGAAATAGAAGATTTGGCTATTAAAAAGGAGCATATCCCCCAAATTTGCGCCGAATACGAAAACCTTTGCGAAAAATATCTCGAAAAGTATAAAAAGGGCGAAGGCTTTAACTTCTTCCATTTTAATATCGATTTAGAAGGCGGTCCTTGCCTTTCCAAGCGCGTATCTGCGTGTGGCGCAGGCAACGAATATTTTTCCGTAACCCCCAACGGCGATATTTACCCTTGTCACCAATTTGCAGGCGACAGTAAATACTTAATGGGTAACGTATATAGCGGAAGCATCAACACCGATATAAGGTGCGCCTTCGCATCGTCTTGCTTGTTTACAAGAAAGAAGTGCGAAAACTGCTTTGCAAAATTTATTTGCAGCGGCGGATGTAGCGCAAATAACTACCACTTCACCGGTGATATCGAAACCCCATACGAAATCACTTGCGATATGATGAAGAAGAGGGTGGAATGTGCTATGCATATTTTAGCGCAAAAAAAGGGTTAAAAACCGTATAAGCATCGCATTTTATTGTCGCGTGCGTCTTTTGCTTTAGTCGTTTACGCAAAGTAAACTCCCTTGCAAAGGGCCTGCGCTCCGCAAACTTGCTCGCCGTTCAGCCTTTGCGCTATAACAATCGTAGCGAACGGCTCCGTTTAGCGGTATATAATATAAACAAAATTTTAATCGCAAAAAATAAATTTTACCATACGAAAATAAAAATAAATATTTCCATTGATTTTTGCATTTATAATCGAAAAATTAATTGACTACTATGAATTATTTTTATATAATAATGTAGTTAAAAATATAAAACTTTGGCAAAAGTCTGTAAATAACAAGGAGGTTATTGATGGGCAAAGTAAAATCTGCGATAATTACCACGCTTTTAGTTATCGCAATCGTTGTACTTACCGTATTTTCTACCGTATCGTTCAACTATGCTGACGGCGTAAAAAGATATAACTCTATCTTATCCAGCATCAGCTTAGGTAGCGATTTAACGGGTGAAGCATACGTAGTACTCTATCCCGAAGGCGTAATTTCTACCGAAGATTATAACTCTTTAACCAGCGAAAATAAGGCTGATTACACTCAGCACAAAAATAGCGGCTTATACGTTTTAACTTCGGAATACTCAAACCTTAGCGACAGTTCTTTAAGACATTTAAAAAATGACGTTGAAATCATTTCCGACAGATTTGACGCAAGGGGCTTAACCGCATACTCCGTATCTATCGTAAACGATTATGCAATTAAAATTTCCGTTGATAGCGGTCTTTCTTACGCAGCTTACGCAAACACCGAAAGCTCTGAAAGAACTTCCGTTCTCTCTGAAATCAGCCAAACCGTAAGCACTCTTATCTTAGACGGAACTCTTTCCCTTCGTACAGAAGAAAGCTCTATCGGTATCGATTACGACCCTTACGAAACCGGCACTTATTCCCTTATTGAAAGAACGACTAACGTTAACGATTTGTATAAAAACGTAAGCTTATATTCTTCCGCGCAAGTTTATGCTGTTAGTATGAACCTTAGTGGCGACGGAAAAGAAGTTATCGGCGACGTTACTTATCAAATTTTATCAACCTTAGCTGAAGAAGAAAGCGAATCTTCCGGTTCAAACTTCGTATCTGACGACGTAGAAGGTAAAATTTTATTCTACGTTGGTAACGAAAAGCTTTTAGACTTCGCGTTTAAGGATTCTTTCGCTAGCGACTTCTTAATTCAAACTTCCAATTTAGGAATTGCTAAAAACTACGTTGCTCTTTTAGATTCAGTAGTAAGTGGTAACTCCGTTCAAAACGAATACACCTACGACGAAGTTAAGCTTGCAACTTCCTCTCAGGGCGCATCCGTTGCGTTATTCTTGGGTATTGCAATCGGCTTAATTATTCTCGGTTCAATCGTTGCGTTTATCGTAATGTATAAAAAGCTCGGCTTAGTAAACGCTATGATGGTTGCTTGCTACGCACTCGCTATGATTTGCGCTTTACAAATTATCGGCGTAACCGTAACGGCAGTAGGCGCAATTTGCGCGGTAATCGGTTTAGTACTTCTTTTAGGAAGCAACCTTGCAGTATTTGAAGAAGTTCGTAAACAAACCAAAACCGGCAAAACTATGCAGGCTTCCGTAAAATCAGGATATAAAAATACCCTTTTCGGTATTTTAGATTTACACGTAGTTGCATTGCTCGCATCTCTTGTTCTCGCTTTAATCGGCGGTGGCGAACTTGCAGCTTGCGGTCTTATTCTTTTCGTTGCAACTATCGCATCCTACGCTATTTACTGGTTTACAAGATTTATGTGGTACGTAGTAGTTAGCCCTGTAAAAGACAAGTTCGCTTTCGGCGGATACACGAGGGAGGTATATGAAGATGAATAAGATTTCAAGCAAAATGCATTTATTTATCATAATCTCTTCTATAATCGTAGCAATCGGTATTGCTCTCGGTTTAATATTTGAATTTGCAGTAGACGGTCAAAGATTTGTTAACTTCGGTGGCGACCTTGGCTCTTACAAGGCAGTAACCGTAAGATACGCGCTTGCTGACTTAAACGAAGATAACGACTTTACTGAAGATACGATTAAAGAAACTTGCCAAGAAGTATTTGCAAACAACGGCGTAAACGCAAACGAAATTTTTGCAGAAACCTTAAACGGTGGCGAAATTACTTATAAATTCTCTGATTCCACAAGCCTTGAAGTTTTAGAAAAATGCGCAAGCGAAATCGAAGTTGCTTTCGGCGAAGTAAATATGAGCTCTGGTTTAACTTCGGTAGTGGCAAACGGATACAAGGCAAATCTCGGCGCAATTAAGGCAATAGTTGCTTGTGTAATTGCTCTCGTAGTCGTAGTTATCGTAGAATTTATTTACTTCTTTATAAGATACGGCTTAACCGCTGCGTTAAGCATGCTCGTTGCGCTTGCACATAACGCTGCATTGTTTGTCGCTCTCGTTATGATTGTAAGAATTCAAGTTTCTTCCGCAATCGTTACCTTCGTAGCATTAACCGTATTTGCAACCTTAATCGGTTGTGCAATGCTCTTCAACAAAACTCGCGCACAGTTCGGCGACGAACAAAACAAAAAGCTTTCTGCAACCGAAATCGTTGATAAGGGCGCATCTCAAGCATTTGCTCCCATTATGGCAATCTTCGCTGCACTTGCAATTGCAGCTTGCATAATTGCTCTTGCAACTATGCTCGGTTCACTTTCTCTCGCAAGCTTATTAATGCCTGCGCTTTGTGCGGTAATTTGCTTTGCGGCTTGCCTCTACGGCACGGCATTATTCACGCCTTCCGTATATTCAAGATTTGCTACCCTCGCTAGAAAAATTAAAGCAGACGCGGAAGCAAAAAAGAACTAATTAAAAGGATTAAAAGGCGGGAGTAATTCCCGCCTTTTGCTATTTAAACCTATGAAAAGAATTTTACCCGAATTTTCTTGCTCGGCGCAACAGTACAACTTAATAAAAAGCCTTGCCGCCGATTGCAAATTAACGGAAGAAACGGTTAAAATTTTGTATGGCAGAGGAATAGATAGCAAGGAAAAAATTAATAAGTTTATAAACCCTTCAAAATCACGCTTTATCTCGCCTTTTAAAATGCAAGGCATGCAACAGGCGGTTGAGCTTTTAACGGTTGCTAAAAACGAAGGGTGGACTGTTGCCGTTTACGGCGACTACGACGCTGACGGAATTTGTGCCGCCACAATTATGGCTGGCGGTCTTAAGGATTTTGGTATTAACCCCGTGGTATTCGTCCCTGAACGAAAAAACGGCTACGGCTTAAGCGTATCGGCAATAGACGAAATTTTTGAAGAATATTTCCCTCAGCTTTTTATAACGGTTGACTGCGGTATATCAAACGCAAAGGAAGTGGAATATATTAAGGAGCAGGGGGCAGAGGTAATAGTAACCGACCACCACGAGCTTCCCGACGATATTCCCGATTGCATCTGCATCAACCCTAAATTTGACGACGGTTACCCTTACGATAATCTTTGCGGAGCAGGCGTAGCCTTTAAGGTTGCCTGCGCTTTAAACGGAGAAACGGCGTATAAGTATTTAGATTTTGCCGCAATAGCAACGGTTGCCGACTCCGTTCCCCTTTTAGGAGAAAACAGAGATATCGTTTACGAGGGTTTAAAAATAATTAACAATAATCCCCAAAAATGCTATTCTAATTTTTTGGGTAAAAACGGCGATTTAGTAACGGCGCAAAGCCTCGCTTTTTCCATCGCGCCTAAAATTAACGCCGCAGGTAGAATGGGCGACGCATATTCGGCGTTAAAGCTATTTTCTTCTACCGACGATAAAGAAATTTACGATTTATCGGTAAAGCTTACCGCGTATAACCAAGAGCGTCAAAAATGCTGTGACGAGCTGTATTTAAGCGCAAAGCAAAAGCTTAAGCAAATAGGCGCGTACGGCAGGGTTATTATGCTTTGGGACGAAAACTGGAACAGCGGCTTCGTCGGCATAGTTGCCGCAAGGCTTACCGAAGAATACGGCAGACCTACGCTACTTTTCGTAAAAAACGGAGATATGCTAAAGGGCTCTGCGCGCAGTATAGAAAACGTCAACATTTTTGAAGCGTTAAAGGCTAACGAGCATTTAATTAGCGAATTTGGCGGGCACGCGCAGGCGGCAGGCGTAAATATCACGATAGAAAACTTTAACGCTTTAGAAGAAGCGTTAAACGAATACTTAAATAAAAACTATACTGTGGAAGCGTTTATACCCACCCTTTACGTAAGCGGAACGCTAAACCACCAATATTCGCCCCGTTTTGCAAAAGAATTAGAAATGTTAGAGCCGTACGGCATAGGCAACAGACGCCCCTTGTTTTTAGTGGAAGAGGAAGAGTGTACCGTTCGTCCCGTAAAGCCTTTATCGCCCCACGTCAGCATCAAATCAAGCAAAATAGAGCTTATGTATTTTGGCGGAGGCAAATACCTAAAATTAATGGAAAGCGCCGTCCCCAAAAAGTTTATTTTTGAATATAACGTTTCCCGTTTCCGTGGAAGGGAGTATATTAAGGGCTACGTAAAGGAAATAATATATAATCCGGACTGTGGCGTATACGCCAAGGACGCAATTTCCTTAAACAACGTTTTAACCTACGCTAATTCACCCGTACCCTGTAAAATAGAATATAAAACGAGTGAAGAAATAAACCAAATGATGTTTGACGAAGAGGGAGTATACGGCACCGTATTCATTGCTAACGAATACAAAACGCTATCTCGCTATAATAACGCAAACAAATTCGGTTGCGAAATTTTTACCTTGTCATCAAAAAACCTTGCAAACGTAATTTTAATTTCACCGCAGGCTGACGTTGACCTTTCAGGCTTTAAAAGGGTAATATATCTCGACTATCCCCCTCAAATCTCTATCGCAAGTCTTATGGGCAAAAATATTTGCGTTTGTTCTAATATACTCGGCTATCAATCGATAGAAAATCTTAACACAAACCGCAACGCGCTACTTTCAATTTTTTCAATTTTGTCTGCAAATGCAGGCGTAATCGAAGGTGGCTCCGTTGAAGAAGTAGCGTCAAATAACAACTTTAATCAGCCCGCGCAACAGGTGGCGTTTGCATTAAAGGTGTTTGAACAGCTATCATTAATATCGTTTAACGGCGGTAAGCTCACAGTATATAAGGGGGTAAAAACCAACCTTACGGCATCACCGCTATATACTGTGAGCTTAC
>SVIM01000016.1 GCA_015069485.1 Clostridiales bacterium
TTGTTGATGCTGTTGTATGAGCCTAAGCCGTCAGCTCTAATAGTTACGGTGTATCTACCAACTGCGCTGTCGCTACCGATGGAGATACCAGGGATACCGGAAAGGGTACCATCTGCGGCAACCTTTACGCCGGTGGGAAGACCGCTAGCAGAAATTACGTAGCCTTCGGGAAGACAAGCTTCGATTTCTTCACGGGTTTCTTCGGTTAAGATGTTAAGACCAGCTTCAACTTCTTCATATGCTACTAATTCAGTAACGTCTGATTTAGCAGTAATGTCAACTAAGCCGTTCATCATTGCGTTGGTGTTAACAACGGTGTAGAAGCATCTTTGAGCGAAGGTACGGATCCAGTACCACTGTCCGGGAGATGCTAAGGTTGCTTGGTTTGCATTTGCTTCTGCTTGGGTAGCTGCAACGTAAACCATATTTTCTTCTGCGTTCCAAACGCCTTCAAGCTTAATACCAGCGGTTCTGTTGTTGTTGGTGTTAAGAGGGATGGAGTTACCACGAACCATTGCCCAACCGGTGTAACCGGAGTCGTTCGCGTAAGATTCTGCCCAGTAGTCGGTAACGCTCATGCCGTCGAAGCCCCATTCGTTTTCATAGAGCTGTCTGGTAGTAGCATAGCCTAAGGAGGTAGCTAAACCGATACGTGAGAAAGCGTTCATGTAACCGTTACATCCGCCTTCGGTTACGCAAAGCTCGAAGGACTTAGCGTAAATTTCACGGAGAGCCTGTTCGGTTGCGAAGGTTGCAAGACCGCAACGTGCGGTTTCTTGGTCGTTCATAAATGCGTGTTTAGCGTAAACGTGGCAGCCCTTTTCAACAGCGCCCTTAATTACTTGGGCAACCATCTTACCAGCGTGAACGCCGTCTTGTGAATAGTATTCGAAGTTACGTCCGCCGAAAGGTGAACGGTGGAAGTTTAAGGAAGGTCCGTACCAGCCGCTGGAACCTACGTACATAGATTCAAGACCAACAGCGATACCGTGTTCGTATGCGAGTTCTTTGTTCCAGGTGGAAGAAATAACTACTGCAACGGGCCATGCCATACCTTCGAAGTCGCAGCCGAGCTGTGCAGGGCCGTCGTTATCGTCGATCCAAGGCTTGTTTACGGAATCAACTGCGCCGTTACCATAGCCTGCGGTAGAAACGAAGGTGATGAGTTCTTGTAAGGTTAACTGGTTCATGAAGTCAACCCACTTTTCATCGTCAAGAGAAAGTCCTCTCATTTCCCAAAGAGTGATTTCATAGTTGCCGTCTGCGTCAAGAGTACCTGCGCCTTGAGTCCAATCTTCAGGGATGTCAGCTTCGGTTTTGGTCCAAAGGTTAACGTAATCGGTTTCTACTTCAGCGGTTAACGCGTTGTCGTGGTCTTCGTAAGCGTAGCCACGGCGGTAGCCTTCACCAAAGGTAAACGCTGCGTCAGTGAAGTCGTTATCGTCGGTAGCAAGCCAAGCGAGGGAAAGCACGTCAATAACGTCGCCATCTTCGTCAACTAATGCTTCACGGGTGAGGTAGTGGTCTTCGCCACTTACGGTCCAAGCGTGTGCGTGGGTGTTGAATTCTGCCCAAGCGCCTTCAGTTTGAGAGTAGATGTTGTTGGGGGTATCTTCGTCGTCGTCACCGTCGATTTGAGAAGCTTCGCTGCAGGTTAAAGTTTCTTCGTCGAGAACGTTGTGAGAGTCAGATCTGATAGAGAAGATGTAGTCGCCTTCTTCGAATTCCCAACCGCAGAAGTCGTTGTTATTTCTATCGTCATAGTCGAAGGAAGATAAATCGTAAACGGATGCGGTTAAGGTGATGGTTTCGGATTCGCCGGGTTCAAGGATATCGGTTTTGCCGAATTCAACGAGGTCAACTGCGGATTTTTCAATTTCGCCAGCGGTGTAGGGCTTGGTTACGTAAAGTTCAACTACGTCCTTACCTGCAACGTCGCCGGTATTGGTTACTTCAACGGTAACGGTTACGGAACCGTCTGCGCTGTTAAGATCGCCTTCAATTTCGGTGATTTCCTGAGAGAAAGTGGTGTAGGAAAGGCCGTAACCGAAAGGATATACAACGTTTTGTTGATACCAAGCTTCGCCAGCTGCGCCTAATTCAGCAGCAACGGTTTCGTAGTATCTGTAACCAACGTAAATGCCTTCAGCGTAGTCAACTGCGGTGATAGCGCCGGTAGCAGAAGCACCCTGTAAAGGATAAGCTACGCTTCTTCCTGAGGATTCTTCGCCAAGTGCTATATCGGTTTGAGTATAAGTACCGAAGTTGTAGAAGGTGGGATCTTGAGTGAAGTCTGCCATATAGAAGTCGGTAGTTTTACCGGAGGGGTTAACTTCACCGTTTAAGATCTTGCCAAGAGCGAAGGTACCGTTAAAGCCGGGCTGGCCAAACCATACCATACCGCCGATAGCGTCGTCGTTTTCAATAACGCCTAATTCCATAGCGGAGGGGCTGTTGATAACAACAACGATTTTATCGAAGTGTGCTTTTGCGTATGCCAACATTTCTTTTTCGGCATCGTCAAGTTCAAAATAGTGTTCGTTAGGATCGGTGTGACCAGCAACGTTGTTGGTGGGGTTATCTGCGCCTTCTGAACCGGAACGGCCAATAACTACAACTGCTGCGTCGCCGTATTCTGCGAAGCTGTCTTCAACAGATGCAAGAGAGCTATCTTCTTTAGCAACGTAGTAGTTTCCTGCAAATTCTACTGCGCCTGCTGCAGAAGCGTCTTCAGTTAAGGTCATGTAGGTGCCGCCTTCACGATTGTTCGCGCCGAAGGAACCGGGAAGTGAGGGCATTTGGATGCTGTTTACGGTTCTGTAAACGTTCATAACGTCGGGGTTAACGTTAAAGCCAGCTGCGGTTAAAGCGTCGGTTACCTGAACGGTAGATGCGGGGATAAGGTCGTTAGCTTCGGATTCGGGTCTGGACTGTGCACCGGAACCACCACCACCAGCAACGATAGAGTCCGCTGCAGTACCTAATACGGTAATGTTTTCAACGTCTTCGAGGGGAAGAGTATCGTTTTCGTTCTTTAACATAACGAAGCCTTCACCTGCGATTTCAACTGCTAATTCTGCCGCATAGTTGATATAGTCTTGCCAGCTATCGTATTCGGTAGAATAGAGTTTGTTGGGATCAAGATTGTCTGCAATGTTTGCAAATGCAGGGGTAGCGCCAACGATAGAAGCACTCATAGCAAGTGCAACGAAAGCGGAAACGCCACGTTTGATCATTTTTCTTTTCATAAATACTCCTTAATAAAATTTGTTTTAGAGCTTTTACGCCCATCATAATTGCCGAAAATTTCGGCTTCCCTTAAAATATGCCGTCACCTTTACGGAGACGGTGGACGCAATATACGCGCACGCGGTGCGAAATACCCCTATTTCAGCCTTACGCGAGAGCATAGACTACGAGCCTATTTTAAATGCTGCCATATACTATCACAAAATGATAACAACGATACGTTTTTGTCCTGAATTGACAAAAATTTATCGTGAATTGCAAGCAAGTTGCTATTTGGGGCAATTTTTCGCTATTTTTTTAAAATTTTTCCCTTCCCTCGCGCCAAACATATTATATATATTTATAAAATATAAGGCGCAAAAATTATAGCTTAAACGACGGGCGGCGGCGAAGATTCTTTCGAACGCTTCGCCGCCGCCACTATTGCTTTTATAGGCTTTTTACCGTTATTTATAACGTTAATTTTATGTTATTTTATATGGACTGCATGCCGTATTTACACCGTTTGCAAGCCACATTTTAAAATAAATTCGTTAAATTCTTGCAAAAATTCCTTGCGCTTACTTCTTGAAAGCAACAATTCGTCGCCGTTAACGACAACCGTTTTTGCCGAAATTTTTTCTACGTAAGCAAGATTTATTAAAAAGGATTTATATATTCGGGTAAAATTTTCGTCTAACAGCAATTTTTCTATTTCGCCTAAATTTCCCCTGCAAACCACGTCCTCTCCCCTTAAATGATAAACGAGATGGTGGCCCGTTACCTCGACGTAGCAAACGTCCTTTACCAAAAAGCAACGTAAATCGCCGTTTACGGTTACGCTTATTTTTTTTGATTGCGCTTGCTTTATTCGCTTTATTACGGCGTTAAATTTTTTAAAGAACTGGTTTTTTTCTATCGGCTTTAAAATATATTCAAGGGCGTTTATCTCGTAGCCGTGAACTGCGCCCCTTTCGTTGCGAGTTATAAACGCTATTGCCACGCCACTATCTATTTTGCGAAGCTTTTTTGCAAGACTTATTCCGTCCACGTGGGGCAAATCCACCTCGAATAAAACAAGGTCGAATTTAGGCACGTAATCGCTTACAAAATCTAAGCTTTCGCTAAAAATTTTTACGTTTACCCCTTCGTTGCGCTCTTCAAAAATTTGCTCTATTGCATTTTTAGTTAAAAGCGCTTCTTCAGTAAAGCAATCTACTATTGCAATATTTAACAAATTAACCCCCAAAAAACCTTTTTTGTTATGTTATTTTACGCTACCAACTTTTTACCGTTTACGTCAAAAAAACTACCTTTTACGAAAAACGTTTCAGTTTGCGCTAAAATTTTGCTGTTTCACGACACGTTTATTCTATCAAAGTATACTTTTGTTGTCAAACGTTTAAGGTTAAATTTTGTTGTTTTTTATAATTTGTGTTAAAAAGGCAAAATAATTTAAACTTTATTGTATTTTGCACTTTTTTGCTACACGGCTTCGGCGCTGTAAAAATAAAATTTAAGTGGCGCACAAAGCCCTTTGCGCCACTTAAAAAATATAATAGCTTTAATGTATTGCCACTTAAAAAATGCAATAGTTGGGGTATATTACCGCGTCAATTTGATTTTTAGGGGTTAAAGGTTCTAAATTCGTAGCGAATAAACAGTTTTTTATTTTCGCCCCCTTTAATTATGGGAGAGAGGAAATTTTCGCAGTTTATTGCGTTGGGGAAGTACTGTGGCTCTAAACAAAAGCCGTGCCTTGCGCTATATTCGCCCGATTTGCCTTTGCCCTTTAAATAGTTGCCTGAATAAAACTGAAGCCCGGGCAAATTTGAATATACTAAAAGGCTTATGCCCGACACTTCGCCGATAGCCGTTGCGACGTGGCGAGCCTGCCCGTTATAACCGCTTATTACATAGTTGCAGTCGTAGCCCGAAGAGTAGCTTAATTGCTCGTCGTTAGCGCATATATCCGCGCCAATTTTTTTAAAATTGCTAAAATCAAAGGGCGTGCCCTTCGTGCAAGCGACCTCGCCCGTGCATATGTGTTGGGCGTTGGTGGGGGTATAGCTTTGCGCCTTAATTTGCAAAAGAGTACCTAATATATCGCCACAGCCTTCGCCGTTTAGGTTAAAATAGGCGTGGTTTGTGGGCGCCCACAAAGTATCGCCGTCGGCGGTGGCGGAATATCTGATATCCAAAGCGTTGCCCACGATTTCGTACTCTACCATCATAAGTAAATTTGCAGGGAAGCCTTGCTCGTTTGCAGGGCTTAAAAGGCTTAGCTTTAAAACCTCGCCACAAATTTCCGCTTGCCATAAGCGGTGGGAAAAGCCGATATATCCGCCGTGATGCGTATTGCATTTTTCGTTTGCGGGCAGGCAATATTTTTTACCGTTTAAGATAAAGCTTGCTCCGCCGATTCTGTTGGCAACCCTGCCTACGGTAGCGCCGCAATAAGCACCGCTTTTAGCGTAATCGCAAAGCCTGGGATAGCCCAAGCACACATCTACCTCACCCTTCGGCGTTTTTACGAGAATTGAGTAAACGGTTGCGCCAAAGTCGCAAATTTGCACGGTAAGCCCGTTTTTCGTTAAGGTGTAAAGATGGGCGCGCACGCCGTTATAATCGTCGAAAAAGCTTTTAGTAATCATAAATTTTTGCCTTTCTCCCCTTTTATTTTTTATTGTTAAAGGGCTATTGCCCCCTATATATGCTTTAAGTATTGCCTTTGCGCCTTATTTGCAGGCGCTTTGCTATGCCAGATTGCTTACCGTAAGCCCGTCGGCAATTTCCGTTAAATAGCACTTTGCTTCGTAGCCGATTTTTTTATTATATTGCTTTAACACGAAGTCGGTAAAATCGCTAACCGCCTCCGTTTTTACTATCGAGACGGTACATCCGCCAAAGCCACCGCCAGTCAACCTCGAGCCCAAGCACGCAGGGTGACCTTGCGCCGTGTAGGCAAGAGCGTCGGGCTCGCGCCCCGTAACCTCGTAAAGCCTTGAAAGGGATGCGTGCGATTGATTTAAAAGCTCGCCGAGCGTTGCCATATCCCCAGCCTTCATTGCCGTTTGAGCAAGGTTAACCCTTTTGCACTCTTCAACGACGTGCAAAACGCGGTTTTGTACCTTGGGCGATAAAAGGTGGCTGTATTTATTAAAATCGCTACTGCTTAATTCTGCAAGGCAACTGATTTTGGCTTTATCCTTTAACACGGAAAGGGCGTAATCCGTTTCTGCCCTACGCTCGTTATATTTGCTTTGAATAAGGCTGTGCGGTTTGTTGCAATCGATAATAACTAGGGAATATTCGCCGGTGTTTAAGGGTACGAACTCGCAGTTAAGCGTTTTGCAATCGAGTAGCATTGCGTTATTTTTTTTACCGCAGGCGGAAGCAAATTGGTCCATAATGCCACAGTTTACGCCGGCGTATTCGCGCTCTGCTCTCTGCGCTAAAAGGGCAATTTCCACCTTGTCTATCTCTTCCCCGGCAATTTTTGCAAGGGCGGCTATGGTAGATACCTCGATTGCGGCAGAGGAGGAAAGTCCGCTACCAAAGGGTACGGTACAATTTTGCACCATATCGCACCCCAAAATTTTTTTGCCCGCCCTTTTGGCAATTAGGACGCACCCTGCAATATAGTTTGCGTACGGTTCGTTTTTATACTTTTCTAAATTTTCGATATCGATGGAAATTTTATGGGGAAGCGTAGTCCAGCTAATATTAATTTTGTCCGTGCCGTTTGGACGAACGAAAACCTCGTTGCGCAACGAAAGCGCAGCGGGAAAAACCTTTCCGCCACAGTAGTCGATATGCTCGCCTATAATATTCACTCTGCCCGCCGCAGATATTTTGTATAAGTAGTCCTTTTCGTTTATCATAAAAGCCTTAAAAATTTTTTGCTCAATTTTACTTGAAATGTGAATTGATACGGCAATATGCCCTAACTAACCCACTTTTTAAGCGTTTTTTGCGCCTTTTTTAAAAAAATTCGTAAAAATGCAAATTGACGGCACAGTATGGCGCGTTTACCGCTACTCTACCCCTATTTCGCACTCGCCGTGCAAATTTTTAGCCGTTGCAATAATTTTAACGGTTTTGCCCGTCGCCTTAACTACTGCAAGCGCCCTGCCGTAGTAGGTATTAGTGTAATCGTTTATAAAGCCTTCGGCGTTATAAGGGCAAGCGTGCCCCAAGCCTAAAAGCGTTCCGCCCTCTACCTTTATATTTATTTTTCCCTTTTCCAAGGGCTTAACTACGCCGTCGGTATCGGTAAAGGCAAGGTTTATAAAGCACGCTTCGCCTTGCTTAACCTTTAATTTTTCGGGAAGAACGGATAAAACCGTTTGCTCCCCTGCGGTTTTAAGCGTCGTTTTGCAAAGCTCGTTTCCCCCTTCGTCCAAGCTTACGGCGCAAATTTCCCCGTCGTAATATTTGGTTTTAAAGGTAAAACGGCAATTATTTTTAGCGCGCTTTTTTCTGCCCACGCTTTTGCCGTTTATAAAAAGCTCGACGAAGGGCGAGCGAGCGTAAACCTCTACCCTTGCAGGGCTTCCGTTAAGTCCGTTCCACGACCAAGAGGGAATTGCGTTAGAAAATTTCCAGGCGGAAGGCGAGTGACGCTCGTTGGTGTGCGATACGGGCACTACTGCAATTTGCGGTGCTTTTTCAAGCTCGAACGCAACCTTGGTGTAAAGCGCTTCTCCCAAGGGAGTGCCGATTAAGTCCACCCTTCCGCTTCCTGCCGAAAGCCAGCCTACCCCTTTATTAAAATCGGGCGCGTACTCCCTATATTCCCAGCTACCTATTCCAACCTCGCCCAGATAATCCATACCCGACCAAACGAAATCGCCTATAAGCGCAGGGTGCGATTTTGCAAGCTCCCAAAACCTGTACGCGTCCGAGCAAAAGGTTTCGCTGCCTAATATTATGCGGTCTTTATATTTTTTTAAGTCTTTTTTATAGCGGAGTATGCCGTAATTATAGCCCGCCGCGTCCATTTCTGCAAAGCATTTATAGGTTAACGCGTCGCAGGGGTAAAGCGTTGCCATACGCTTCATAAAGCCTGCGCCGGTTAAGCCTGCAAGCTCGTTAAAAAATTCGCTACCCACCTTTGCGTTGGGATTTTTATTTGCCTTGTTATCACTATAAACGCCAAAGCCCATAGCGTACAGCCAGTTAAAAAATAGGTTTACGCCTGCGGTTATCGGGCGCTCTGCATCAATTTCACGGCAAACGGCCTTCATATCCTTAAAAAGCTCTACGCCCTTTTTTTGTCCCGTTTCGGCAACCTCGTTGCCAAGCGAATACATTACGACGCAAGGGTGATTAAAATCCTTTTCCACCATATCGCGCAAATCCTGCTTATACCAGTCCGTAACGCACTCGGCGTAGTCGTGCTTGGTTTTATGCACGAACCAAGCGTCGGCGTATTCGTCCACCACCATAACGCCCAGCTCGTCGCACGCGTCAAGCAGCGCCTTCGAGCAAGGATTATGCGCAGAGCGAATAGCGTTATAGCCGTTTTCCTTTAAAATTTTAATTTTTCTTTTTTCCGCTTCAGCAAGGCAACGCGCGCCTAAAACGCCGTTGTCGTGGTGAATACAAGCGCCCCTTAAAATTACCCTTTCGCCGTTAAGTAAAAAGCCGTTTTGGGGGGATAAGGATATCGTTCTTATTCCAAACGAATTTTGACTTACATCATCAAAAAAAGTAGTAGTTAAGGCATATATGGCGGGGTTTTGGGGCGACCAAAGCTTTGCGTCGCTAATTTCTACGGTAAATTTAGCCCTACCGTTTTGCGTTTGCGCCCTTTTAATTACGTTGGTATTTTGGTCGTTAATTTCAATTTTAACCTCGCCGTCTTGGCTTGCTTCCACGCTTATTTCCACGACGGCAGGGTGAATTTTTAGCGTTCTTACTTTAACGCCGTTCATTTTTATATGAGCCTTTTCGGCAACCCACAAATATACGGGGCGGTATATGCCTGCGCCGGAATACCATCTGCTATTCGGCTGGTCGGCGTTTTTTGCAAAAACGGTAATTTCGTTTTCTTCCCCAAAGCGCAAAAAGGCGTTGGCTTCAACGAAAAAATTAGTGTAGCCGTAGGGGCGATAATGCGCTTTGACGCCGTTAATATATATTTCGGCGTTGCGATAAACGCCTTCAAATTCAAAGGTTAAAACCTTGTTTTTATATTCTTCGGGGATGAAAAAGGTTTTTGCGTACTCGTAATCAAAGCACTCGTACCAGCCTAAATTTACGCCGCTTTGCGCCCCTGCCACCCTGCCTTCGTAAATTTGCGCGTCGTGTGGCAAAAAGCAATTTTTATATTCCTTTTCCCCTACCCTTTTATATTTCCAGTTTTCGTTAAAATCGATTTTTTGCATAAGCCGTTAAGTAGGCAACCAAATGCCCGAATTTTTGCGCGCGCGGACGCTTGTTTAATTGCAAATTTAGTTTAAAATTAAGCCTAAAAATTTAATTGCACCCCTAATATGCCCCGAATAACAGGGGTTTAGGGCTTAAGTAGCTTTAATTTTATTGCCAACTCTTCTAAAACCTTGGCGGTTTCAAAGTCGAATATATGCCTGCTGATTTTGCTTTTTAAGCTTTTGTATTCTTCATTTGAAAGGTCGCCGTTATCGTATTTAGCAAGCAAAATTTCAAGCTTTTCTTGGTAGGTGAACTTTGAATCTAATATTTCCTCGTTTTCAGAGGTAAATAAAATAAATTCGTCTACCTCCTTTTTAACGATTTTATCCTTTAATATTTTAATTTGCTCTTCGGTTAAATTTGAAGTATCGTACTTTGCTAAAATTCTTTCCGCCTGCACTTGCGAATTTACCGTGTTGTCATCCAAAATTTTTTTGTGCTTTTGATAATAATTTTCAAAAATTTCCGCCGTTAATTGCTCAAAGTTCATTTCTGTCCCCAAATTTTAAAAGTCGCTTTGCAAAAAGCTTAATTGCTTTTTTATATTATAATACAAATTTTGCCGATTGTAAATACCCTATACGATTTTTATTTTTTTAACCCCCTTTTGCCTATTGCCTATTGAAAGGGTTGATTTACTGTGTTTTGTTTGCAAAAAATTAAGGGTAGGAATTAAATCCTACCCTATAAGTTTATCTCCTTTTTCCACATTGCATCTATGACAAAGCGTTTGCAAATTTTTATAAGTAGTTTTTCCACCTTTTGCTATCGGTATAATGTGGTCTACTTCTAACTGCGCAAATCTTTGCGAAACACCACATTTACGACACCTATATCTATCTCTTTAATATATGGAAAATCTCATTTTATTTGAAACCTTACCCCTTTCAACACGACATATTGAATTCCAAATTTCACGGTCATTATAAAAAGTTCCGTTACGGTTTCGTAGTCGTTTAATTAAAGCAAGTATTTCGTCTGCATAAAATATTTTATTTTTCTTGGCATATATTCGCCCGTTAATTTTTGAACAATATAAAGAAATTTCTATGTAGAAATTCGTATGTGGCTTCACGAGCATAGTTTGGCTTATTAATTGCTTTTCAATTGCAACTAATTTGTCATACTTCAATTTTCCTATATCAACTAAAAATTTGCCTGCTTCCGCCAACCCTACTACTTCTTTTTGATACTCTGTATATAATATACCGTTTTGCTTTTCCTTGTTAATTTGGTCAATAACTTTAGTGCTTATAAATTGAAGCTGATAAGTTAAACAATCTAAACAACTGATATCACCATAAAAGTTTTCATTATCGTAAGTATGGGACTGATTGAAATTGATGTGGTTGAAAAATGTATACTTGCAATTTATTTCTTGTAATTTTTTTAGATAAATACTATTTTGCAAAATAAAATCATTATACTTTTTTTGAATTACCTTGCGAACAATAAAAAATATTGCTACAATCAAAGCCAAAAATAAACATATAAGAAACGGCATAAAATTACTCCAAATTGTTATTTTTTATTATTATACAATACTTCTATAAAAATTTCAAGTAGGTTAAATAAATTGGGGCAATAAAAAATTGCCCTGCCACTATGCCTTGTTTATTACAAACTGCAAGCAGTTTGGCTGGTGATCTCGACATATAGTCGAGAGTTTCGCGTTGCTACGGCAACGCTCACGCGGACTGTCAAGCCGAGTGGTAAACAACCAAAAAGAGCAGGAACAATGTTGTTCCTGCTCTTTTTGGTGCTGGTGATCGGACTTGAACCGATACGGCTGTTACACCGAGGGATTTTAAGTCCCTTGCGTCTGCCTATTCCGCCACACCAGCGGATAAACCTTACGCTAAATTGCAAGGTTTAGATTGGAGGCGCCACCCGGATTTGAACCGGGGGATAAAGGTTTTGCAGACCTTGGCCTTACCTCTTGGCTATAGCGCCATAAAGAAAATAGTGCGGTTGAATTTTTATGGAGCGGGAAACGAGATTCGAACCCGCGACATTCACCTTGGCAAGGTGACGCTCTACCACTGAGCCATTCCCGCATAACATTCATCCGCACTATTTATTTGGTGGGAGCTACAGGGCTCGAACCTGTGACCCTCTGCTTGTAAGGCAGATGCTCTCCCAACTGAGCTAAGCTCCCTTGCGTTTAACGCTTAAATAATATACCAAATAAAAAATTAAAATGCAAGCGTTTTTAGCTACTTTTTTTAATTTTTTTATAAATTTTTTTGGCTTGTGGCTAAAGATTTTTTGTTGCACAATATGTTGTGTTATTTTTATTTTATAACGGCATATTACACCGCTATTTACAATTATTATATTAAACCTTGCTTAAAAAATTTATTACTTTTGCTTATTTTTTGTGCTTTTTAAGTTTTGGTGCGCCCGCAAAACGCGTTTTGCGGGCGCATAGAAATTATTTACCACTCTCTTTTAAACTGTTCCCAGGTTTTAGGAGCATAATCGTAACCGTCTTCAAAGAAGCATCTTAAAATGTAATATTCGTTTTCGTCCATTTCTTTGTCACCGGCTAAGGCAAGGTAGCAAAAGCCCTTAACCATAGCTTCGTAATTTTCAGGGTCGATAGAGCCGCGCAAATTAGTTAAAAGCGCAATGTCGTTAGCAACCTCGTCGTTGTTTAAACGGTTATATAACGCCCTTGCGTCCTCCACGCTTAAAGCGTCGATACCCGCCCACTTGCAGTATCTGCAATAAGCGTCGTACTCCCCTTGCAAAAAGTCGCCGTCAGAAAGCATTATATAAACGAAAATGTGCTGATAGATATAAAAAATTTCATCCTCGTATTCCGTTCCCTTTTCGTCGCAATACGCCTTAAACAACCTTTCGTACTCCACGAAGGAGTGGGAAAGTAGGTTTTTAATTTTTTCTTCGTATTCGTCGTGTGAAAGGTTACATCTTCTGTCCCACGCGATATTCATAAGCGCAACCATATCAATTCTTTGCTTTGCCATAAAAGCCCCCTTAAAATCCTATTGCACACGGAGTATGCTTGAATTAATTGTATCACAGCAAAAGTTTTTTGTCAATAGCCAGGTTAAAAATATACCTTACGATTTTTTATTTTTTACCATCCGCTTATAGCCTTTAATTTAATTTTATCTTTTGTAATAGCAAAAAATTAAACAACTCTCCCCGTAGTAAAATTATTTTTACAGGCTAAATTAGAGTTGCGGAAAATAGAGTGAGAATTTTTTATTCGCTATACTGAAAATGGAAAAGCCCGAGGGTTTAAAACTACCTCGGGCTTTATTTATAATAGTACTAAAAACCTAATTAGTATGGCTTTATAACTAATTAAAATTTCCTCGTTCATACTTTTCCTTTGCTATAAAGTTTATTTTATTAAATCATAAAAAATTTAATAAAATTATCCAACCCTTGTAGTCTTATTATATCATGTTTGTTAAAATTTGTCAATAGTTAAATTAAAAATATTGTTAATAAAAGACTATTATTACACCTTGCAAAAACTTTTAAAATTACGGTATAAATTTTATCATTGGCGTCAATAAGTAAATTATGAAAAATTTTTGCATAACTTTTTTTGTTTTATTCATACTTATTTTAACGGTTGTATTTGGCGTAAATTTACAATTGGATAGGGAATATGGCGCAACTAACGACTATTTACGCATACATGTAAGGGCAAATTCTAATAGCGAAGCCGACCAAAGCATTAAATATATTGTTAAGGACGAGGTCGTTAAATTTATTACCCCTTACGCGGCAAAATGCGTTGATAAGGCTACGGCAATGCAAGTTATAGGCTCGATTTTAGAGCAGATTGAAGACGCTTGCGATAACGTTTTGCAAAGGCACGGATTTTTTTATAAAACCCGCGCAAAGCTATGCCAAGAAAAATTCCCCACGAGAGTTTACGGTGATTTAACGCTTGCCGAGGGCGTTTACGACGCCTTAATTTTGGAGCTTGGCGAAGGTGTTGGCGACAACTGGTGGTGTGTGATTTACCCCCCACTATGCTTTACTTACGCCGATTCAAGCGTTGAATACCAAAGCTTAATTTACGAAATTATACAAAATTTTTATAAGTGACACAGCTCCGCCAAAAGCAGAGCTAAGGAGGAAAAATGAAAAAAGTAACCAAAATAGGAACGCTTGCGCTTGCAACCTTATTGGCGTGCACGGCAGGCGGACTGTTTGCGATGGAACAAAACGACGACGATTATGCCTCTCAGCCCGTAGCTTATACGGCAGTTTTGCAAAAGGGCGCGAGCGGTGGAGAGGTTAAAGAGGTGCAAAGACGGCTTAAAAGCTGGGGGTATTACAAAGGCGAAATCGACGGGATTTACGGAAGCAAAACGGTAGAAGCCGTTAAAAATTTTCAGCGCAAAAACGGACTTAAAGCGGACGGCGTTGCCGGAAGAGCAACCTTCGCCGCGTTAGGAATGAACGATTCCGTTAAGGCGTTAGATAATCAAAAGGGCAACGGTCAGGGCGGAAGCGCTGGCGGTAACGGTGGACAGGCAAACGCAAATTCAGGCTCAAGCGGTTCTAATTACACCAGCTCGGATTTATATTTACTTGCAAAGTGCATCCACGCCGAAGCGAGAGGGGAAAGCTATACGGGGCAGGTTGCCGTAGGCGCAGTAATTTTAAACAGAGTGGACTCCCCTTCCTTCCCCAACACGATTGCAGGCGTAATTTACCAAAACGGAGCGTTTACGGCCGTTAGCGACGGGCAAATTAATTTAGAGCCTAATCAACAGGCAATGAACGCCGCGCAAGACGCGCTTAACGGCTGGGACCCCACCTACGGGTGCATATATTATTACAACCCCGCCGTCGCGACGAGCTCGTGGATATTTTCAAGACAAACGGTTACCACCATCGGTAAACATGTTTTTGCAATTTAAGGGGGAATTAAATGAGTAGTAAAAAAGAAATTTCTAGCGGGGCGGAAAAGGCCGAAAATTTGTCTTCCGCCACTAAAAAAAATGATAATAGTGATAGTAGTGCAAAAAGTAAAAATAACGGTGGCGCAAGCAATTTGAAGGCGAGCGATACTATCAACGCTAACGAAAAAGCTGTAGGCGCAAGAAATATTAATAAAAATAAGCAAACGGCTGGCGCACAAAAAAGCGGTAGCGCTAAAGCAAAGATTAGCGCAGAGAATAACGGTAAAAAAGTAGAAAAGTCTGCTATTAATAAGCCGACCAAAAAGGCAACTATTAAGGCAAACGGAGCAAAGCTTTCTGCACAGGACGAAAAGAAGCTAAAGCTTGCGCAAATTAAAGAAGAACGCAAGCAAAAAAGGTTGGCAAAAAGGCTTGCCTATAAAGAAAAGTTAAAGGCTGAAGACGCTAAAATTAAAGAAATGCGCGCGGAAAGAAAGGCTAGGGCGCAGGAAAAAAAGGCAAAGAATAAAAAGATGAGCGTAGCAGAGCGCATAAATGCTTTAAAGCAAGAGCGCGCGGCAAAAATCGAAGCGCGTAACGCTAAAAGACAAGAAAAGCTTGCAAATATGCGCGCCGCCCGTGAGCATAAATTAAAAGCGCAAGCGGAAAAGAGAGCAGAAAAAAGAGAACAGCGCCGTGCGCCCGGATTTGGAGGATGGCTTGCAGCGGTAATATCGCTAGGTGCAGCTACCCTTGCGCTTGGCACTATTTTAACCTTTGGTTGGATTAACGCTAGCGGTATGCGAGCAAATATGGCAGGCGCGCAAACACAATCTATTTACGAATTAAACTCTATCGTAGATAATTTAGACAGAAACTTGTCTAAAGCAAGGGTTGCAACTTCTACTTCCGATAGAACTAAACTACTTTCTGATATCGCCATAGAAAGCGAAATGGCAGAGGTTATTTTAGAAAGAATGTGTTTGGATTGCACCGTGACCGATAAGGCAACGGCTTTCATAAACAATATGGGCGAAAATGCAAAGCAAATGCTTTATAAAATCGCTCGTGGCGAAAAATTAAGCGAAAGCGATATAAACAGCATTGAGTATATGTATAAGACGAATTTGCAGTTTAAAAACGCCTTAAACGAGATGACTTCTAAAATGACGAAAAAGGACGTCTTATCAATGCTTGACGGCAAAAAGGATTGCTTAATGCTTAAAACCTTTAGCGATTTACAAAATAAGGCGTTTGATGAGCCCAAGGATATTGCCGACGGTCCTTTCTCTAAATCAAATAAAGAGTTAAGCGCAAAATATTTGCAGGGATTAGAAAGCATAACCGCGCCCGATGCAGAAAATAAGTGCAAAAAATATTTTAGCGATTATAAAATTAAGGACGCTAAATGCACGGGCGAAGCGACCACCAAAGGCTTAGAGCTTTACAACGTAACGCTAACTTTAGAAGACGATAGCGAAATGCTTGCGCAGGTTTCTAAAAAGGGCGGTTTAGTTATTCTTTTTGATAGCTATAAAGAGTGCGCAGATAAAAAATTCTCAATCGACCGTTGCAAGAATATTGCTGAAGACTTTTTAAAAACGCTTGGATATAGCGAAGTTAAAGCCGTTTGGTCAAGCGAAAACGGAACGACCTGTAATCTAACCTTTGCATACGAAAAGAACGGCGTTGTTTTTTACACAGATATGATAAAGGTTAAGGTTTGTGAAGAAAGGGGTATCGTTACTGGTCTTGAAGCACTCCCCTTCGTTTTAAACCATACTGAAAGAAATGCAGATAAACCCACCGTAAATATAGCTGACGCCAAAAAGGCATTATCTGCGAACTTTAATATTGAAAGCGAACGCTTGGCTGTTATTAAACACAATAACAACGAACGCTTAACGTGGGAATTTGCCGGCAACGCAGGTGAAAGAGAATATTACGTTTACGTTGACGCAAATACAGGAGAAGAGCTTGAAATATTAACCGTAACGGACACCAAACAGGGCAAGATTTTAAAATAATTAATATACGCTATGTGTTTTATTTATACCGCCACCTTTTGTGGCGGTATAATTATGTAAGATGCAAACAATTTAACGCCATGCTAAAAAATGGCGTTTATTGTCGTAATATCAATGTTTCACGGGAAACAATTTAAATTTTTTATATAATAACCCCTACATACACACCTTTAAACACCTTAAAACCTTAAACTATATTTGTCAATATTTTAACAAACTATCGTATATTATTAAGTCCTTGTCCCACTTCCCGAGCTTAAAAACGAAGTTGTAGTAAACGGCTTTTATTATATTTCACGAAGATACGGTTGAGCAGCTACCGAATCGGTTTGGCTTGATAATAATTATACCTGCCAAAGCTAATATAATTAAAAAGTATTTGTAAATAATAAAGAAATTATTTTTAATTGTTATGAACGGTAAACCTTTAAACTTTGCTAAATATTAAGAATAAGAATCGTCTTTTGCTAGCGAAACGATATATTCGCTTATATTCGCACCTTAAATTTATTTAGCAGTTAACCTATTAAAACCGCTTTGCGTGCGTTTATATTGCGCTCGATTTAATAATAAAAAAGTACGCTAGCAATTTTGCTTGCGTACTATGTGTTTATATAATTTAAAGTTGTTTGCGCTTATTGTTTGTTGCAATTTTTTGTAGAAGCATCATATGCCAACTCGGTTTTGCCGTTAGACCAAGCAGAACGCTAGACACCTGTTTCAATTTGTCCTAAAAACGCGTTTCTTGCAGCTAAGTATTCATTTTAGAATATTTGTTACGCTTATACTCTTTATCTTAATACGGTTGTTGTATCGTATAAAAGCTTTGCTTATATAGTAGTTTGCTTATAAGCCTTTTGCTTTACAGCCTAAACTAAACCCGTAGATTGTTACGATTTGGCGTTAATGATGCAAAGAGTAAGCTATTTAGCGGTTACGGAAAAATAGAAATAGATTTCGTCTTCGCCTACGTAACGCATACCTGCGCCTTCTAATGATTTTTTAGAGCGCAGATTTTGCTTGAAGCATTTAGCGTACACCTTTTCGATATTTAACTCGATAAGCGCATAATTAATTAAATATTTAAGCGCTTCGTTTGCATATCCCGCGCCCTCGTATTCAGGCAACAGTCTAACACCTATTTCACACTCCGCCTTATAATTAAAGTTATGCAAAACAACTTCCCCTATTAGTTTGTTAGGTTTAACGATATTATTCTGCTTTTTCCCGTTTAATGCGGGGCTTACTGACCGTAGTTCCGCATTTAAGGTGGTTGAAGATAAGTCGGGTGAAGCGGAAGAGCCTAGAGTGGAAGCTAATGGGCTTGAAGAAGGCGCTGACTGGGTTGAAGTTAATGAGCCTGGATCGGAAGCCTCTGGGGTTGAAGAAGGCGCTGACTGGGTTGAGGAGTCCGTAAAAGAGCTAGAAACTAAAGGGTTTGAAGCAGACTCTAATTGAATTGATGTTAACGAGCCTAAAGTGGAAGCTAATGGGCTTGTAGGGTTCTCTTGAGAGTCTAAATAGGATGCTATAGGACTTGATGTGCCCACCAAAGAGTTTGAGGAAGGCGAGCCCAAAGCGGAAGATAATGGGGTTGAAGAGTCCGCAGAAGAGCCCATATTAGAAGATAAGGCTGGTGAAGCGGAAGAAACTAAATCGGAAGATAAAGAACTTGAAGATAACAAGGTTGAAGGGTTCGCTAAACCATTTGTAGAGTCCGTAAGTGAGCCTAAAGCGGAGGCTGACGGGGTTGATTGTTCGTAGCCGTAAGGGCTTGTAGAGTTTGCTAACGGACTTGATAAGGAAGAGCCTGAAGCGGTAGATCCAGCATCAAAAGAAAATGCGGGTGAGATTGCTGAAGCATTATTTTTTAAAACATTATTGCTTAAAGCATTACTACTTGCAACATTACTAATCGCATCAATACTTCTTGAATTATTATTACTTAATTCATTATTAATCAAGTCCTTATTAATCAAGCCATTACTTCTTGAAGTGTTATTGATTAAGTAGATGCCGAGGGGCATTTCCCACTTGTTTGCAAAATCTTGGCGAATACCGTTTATAAAATACTGACAAGAAACCTCTCCCTTTGCGTGCTCGCGCCAGTTATAGCCCCAGTATTTATTGCGCTCCTCGTCGTATTCAAGGCGGTAAAAATCTTCGGCAGAGTCGTCGTCGATTTTTTTAAGCACCGTTCTTTCGCACAAAATTTCGGGCAATTCCTCCATAGCGTCAAGCGCGGTAAAGGGGTGAATATCGAATTTATCGACCAAGCAAACGGGGTTGTAATTTAGCTTGCTTTTTCTAAGCCCCCTATCGCCCGAATCGTCTTCACGGTTGATATATAAAACTCCGTCAATCGCGTTGCGCTTGGCAAATTCCTGCGCCATTAAAGGGTAAATTCCTTCGTACTCGGTAAGCGCCTTTTCGACGTGAATAATAAGCTGGTCACCGCATTTTTCGCCGATAGAAAGGGCGCAAATTTTTCCGTCTATTTTAATTGCCCCTGCCTTTAACCCAAGCATATCTATATACGGCAACACCTGATAAACGCCCAAAAGCTCTTCTTCCGCCATCTCGCTATCCTTGGCAAGCTGACGGCCCTCGAACCGTTTTAAAAAGGCAAAAATTTCTTTTTCGTCGGCGGCGGTAAGCACGCAATATTCGTAGCCGTAAAGCCGTTTAAACTTGTTTACATGGTTGCGTTGCCCTGCAAATTTTTTGCCGGAATAGGTTATAAAATCGGTGGCGTTATATAAATAATCGCGCCACTTTCTGCTATTAAAAACCTGCATATTTGCGCCATATCTGGCCACCATTTTTGGCATTTTGTGGCTTGGTATTGCCGAAAAGCGCAGTTTGATGAAGTTGGAAAGGCAATAACCTTCGATTAAATCTAACGCGATATCCTCGTCCTTTTCACATAGGGACATAGGGTAGTTAAAGTAAGTTCTGTTGCCGAAGGTGCACTTAAAAACGAGGCAATTATTAACGGTAGCAAATTGCATACCGAGAGGCCTACACCACATAAAGCGGAAGGCTGCGGAATAATTGCTCATTGCAAGAGTGCTGGTTTTAAAGTAGTTAAGGTTTTGCACCACGGCGTTAAGCGTTAAGTTTTTAAAGGTGATGTCGTTTGAATTAGTTGTATTCATAAGCCCTTTACCCCTTAAATTTTGCCCGATATATGCACGAAATATAGCGGTAAAAACAAGCTGTTTTTACCGCCGTAAAACAAAATTGGCATAGTAATATGCCCGATTAACGCATTTTTAAATCAAGCATATACTTTAGGGTTTTTGCCCTTTTATAAATTTTTATACGATAGTAGATATAAAACGATACGGATATTTAAATCTACCTTTATTGCTTATCGATAATATCCAAAATTTCGGATATTCTTTCTAAATCCTCGCGGGAATAGTAGTCTATGTAAATTCTTCCCTTTTTGTCGCCGCCTATAAGCGAAACCTTCGTTCTAAAGGTAAAGCGCATTCTTTCTATCAAATTTTTAAGCTCGATAGAAGCAAGGGCACGCTTTTTGTTCTTTCTTTCCTCTAAAATTTCGGGGGGAACGTTGTGCGCGCGCACCTTTTTTTCAAGCTCGCGAACGGAAGAACCGCTTTTAACCGCATCCTTTGCAAAGGTTAACTGATCTTCGGGCGTTAAGGTAACGAGCGTCCTTGCGTGGCCTGCTGAAAGCTTACCCTCGGAAACGAGCTCCATAACGTCGGGAGTAAGATTTAAAAGGCGCAAGGTGTTTGCTATTGCGGGGCGGGATTTGCCTATTCTTTCGGCAAGCTCGTCCTGCGTGAGCTTATAGTCAACCATAAGCTGCTTCATTGCCGTAGCCGCTTCTATGGGGTTTAAGTCCTCGCGCTGTAAGTTTTCGATAAGGGAAATTTCTTTAATTTCTCTTTCGGAATAATCCCTTATAACTACGGGAATAGAGGTTTTGCCCGCAAGCTTACTTGCCCTAAAACGGCGCTCGCCGGCGATAATCATATAAGTGCCGTCGTGGTTATCGTTTACCACGATAGGCATAATTACGCCGTGCTTTTTAATTGAATCAGAAAGCTCTTTTAAAGCCTGCTGATCAAAGTTTTTACGGGGCTGATTGGGGTTTGCTACGATTTTATGCAAGGGCATATCTTCGGCGTTTTTGCGTTCTTCTTCCGTATAAGTGAACGCTGATTTGTGCTCGTAAACGTGTTCGTACGCTTCGCCCATTTCTTCAAATAACGCGTCTAATCCCTTTCCTAAACCTTTTGCCATATTCTTTCTCCTTTATTGTTTGGATAAAAATTCTTCTGTGAGTGCCTTATACGCCCTAGCGCCCACGCACTTAGGGTCGTGCAACATAATGGGAACGCCGTGGCTGGGGGCTTCGGCTAGCCTTACGTTGCGTGGAATAATTATTTCGTACAGTTTGCTTTTAAAAAATCTTTTAATTTCTGCCGCAATCTGTTTTGAAACGAGAGCCCTGCCGTCGTACATAGTTATTACTACGCCTTCTATTTGCAGCTGAGGGTTTAAATGTTGCTTTACCATAGAAATGGTATTCATAAGCTGACTTACGCCTTCTAGGGCGTAATATTCGCTTTGCATAGGGATTATTACGGAGTTAGAAGCCACCCATGCGTTTATGGTTAAAAGCCCTAACGAAGGAGGACAGTCGATAAAAATATAATCGTACTTATCCTTAACCTCTAAAAGAGCCGTTTTTAAAAGGCGTTCCCTACCACGCTTATAAACGATTTCCACTTCCGCCCCCGTCAAATCGACGTTGGCAGGCAAAATATCTAAAAGCGGAATTTGCGTAGGAAGGGTGTTTGCCGAAATTTTTTCGTCTTCGATTAACACGCTGTAAACGGACTTTTTAAGCGCGCTTTTTGAAAAGCCCAAGCCCGTGGTTGCGTTGCCTTGCGCGTCTAAATCGATTAAAAGAACTCGCTTGCCGAGCGTAGCGCAATACGCCGCCATATTAACGACGGTAGTAGTTTTACCTACGCCACCCTTTTTATTCGTAAAAGAAATAATCTTTCCCATAATTTTCCCTTTGGTATAAGTTTATTGCAAAGCCACCAAGCCTTAAATAACGGCTTGTTACGGTTTGTTTAACGGCTTAAATTACAATATATTCCCGACGCCGCAGGCGTTATATCCTGCGTGCGCCGCGGTTTTTTGGCTTAATTAATTAAACTTTTTAAAGGTATTGCTTTGCTCTTCCTTTTTGTCCATATATTCCATAACTTCAGCGTAGGTTTTGCCCTCTAAAAGCATCTCTACCTCTTCGTTATATATGGTTTCACGCTCCACTAATACCCTTGCCATATTGTCTAACACGCTGCGGTGCTCGGTCAATAAGGATATTGCCCTTTTATACGCTCCGTCAACGATAGCGCGCATTTCCTCGTCTATCGCCTTTGCGGTTTCTTCGCTATACTTGTTGTGCGTTTCCATATCCTTGCCAAGGAAAACGGTTTGCGAGCTAGAGCCGTAGCAAAGCGCGCCTAATTTTTCCGACATACCCCACTCGGTAACCATCCTTCTCGCCGTTTCGGTTGCGCTGTTAATGTCAGCAGAAGCACCCGTGGTTATATCGTGAATAACGATTTCTTCAGCAGCCCTTCCACCTAAGCTCATACAAATTTCGTCTAAAAGGAAGTTTTTAGAAAGGTATGCGTCGTCCTTTTCGGGAATCATTAAGGTATATCCGCCCGCTCTGCCACGGGGAATAATGGTAACCTCCTGTACGGGGTGACACTTGGGGCAAAGCCTTGCTAAAATTGCGTGGCCGGATTCGTGATAAGCAGTTATTCTCTTTTCGCTTTCCGTTACTACCTTGCTCTTCTTTTTAGGTCCCATTGCAACCTTGGTAAAGGCTTCGTATAGGTCGGTATTATCGATAAGCTCCTTGTTTTCCCTTGCCGCGAGAATTGCCGCCTCGTTTAAAAGGTTTGCAAGGTCTGCACCCGAAAAACCGCTCGTAAGCTTTGCTATGGTTTTAAAGTTTACGTCCGCCGCCAAGGGCTTATTTCTTGCGTGTACCTTTAAAATTTGCTCTCTGCCCTTAACGTCAAGGAGATTTACGAATACCTGTCTGTCAAATCTTCCGGGACGGGTTAGAGCAGGGTCTAATATGTCTGCGCGGTTGGTTGCCGCTATTACTATTACGCCTTCGTTATTTTCAAAGCCGTCCATCTGAACGAGAATTTGGTTTAAGGTTTGCTCTCTTTCGTCGTTACCGCCACCAAGACCTGCGCCTCTGTGCCTACCTACGGCGTCGATTTCGTCGATAAAGATTATGCAGGGCTGATTCTTTTTAGCCATTTCGAATAAATCGCGTACACGGGACGCACCCACGCCCACGTACATTTCTACGAAGTCTGAACCGGATACCGAGAAGAAAGGCACGCTTGCTTCGCCTGCAACGGCTTTTGCGAAAAGCGTTTTACCCGTTCCGGGAGGACCTACTAACAATACGCCCTTGGGTATTCTCGCGCCAAGGCTAGAAAACTTTTGGGGATGCTTTAAAAATTCTACCACTTCTGCAAGCTCTACCTTTTCTTCTTCCGCACCGGCAACGTCGTTAAAGCGAACCTTAATGTTGGTGGAAACCCTTGCCTTGGTTTTAGCAAAGCTCATTGCTCCCCTACCACCGCCCGTTGCAGAACGGAACATTACTATAACTACTACGACTAAAAGCACCATGCTTCCTATTGAAAGGATGGACGACCAGTAGTTGCCGGAGTTGGGATCTTCAAAGGTGATTTCAAGCCCAAGCTCTCTCCACGATTCGATTACGCTGTTGCTTGCGGGGGATGAGAAGAAGGAAGGTCCTACCGTTACGTACGCTCTCGTAAGCTCTTCGGGGTTTCTCGAGCTTTGCACAAAGCCCGCAAGGTTGTAGCCTACGATGGAAATTTTCTTTATTACGATTAACTGCTCTTCGCCTAAATAAATTTTTCCGTCCTTTACGGTGTAGCCGAATTCAGTCATATCGTTGCCGTTTGCGTCGATTACGTAATATTCCGAATCCCTTTCTGCTACTTTAATAGCTTCCGTGGCTTCGATTACGGATTCCGTAGCCACGATTACAACCTTTGCTTCGCTTTCGACTGAAAGGTTATTCGTCGCGTTTATTCCCGTTTCCGCCACTACGGCGTTGCCACCGCCTACACTCGTGTTGGAATCGGGGTTGGACTCCGTTCCTCTTACTGCAATTTTGTATTGCAGATTTTCTACGTACTGGGCGAATTTATCGTAGCTAATTTTGCTTGCGCCACCGTTAAGCATGGTGGTAAAAATCACCGCAAAAACGGCAATCGCCAGCAAAGCTACCACCACCCAAGTGATTATTTTGCTTTTTTTATTCATAAAACTCCTTCAAGTCCTACCTTGACTTTGATTTTGTTTGATTAATATTTTCTTTAAATTCGTATTGTTTAGCCTTATATCTTATTCCGCTCGTATTATATAAAATTTGCAATATTTTGCAATTACTTGCCGATTATAAGAATATTCCTTCGCTAGATGACTGCGTGTATTTTCGTCTTTACTTTACGCCGGCTCGTACCTGTCAGCCGTGTATTTGCCAGCCATGTGCTTGCGACGGCTTATAAGGCTATTCCTTCGCCTACACATGCCTACCGTGTGCTTGACAACGGCTGGGCTTGTCTGCCGTTTGTTTATGCCTGCGTGCTCACCTTTACTTTACGCCGGCTCGTACCTGTCAGCCGTGGACTTTACACCCGTGTGCCTGTCTACCGTGTGTTTATGTCTGTGTTCCTTACACCTTTGGGCTTACGATTGCATGTTGACGGTGGGTGCTTAATGCCGGTGGCGTGCATATTAGCCGTGTGTTTACCCTGCTTACGATTGTCTATAAGGTTATCCCTTCGCCAAACGCCTGCATTTGCTTAATGACGGCTGGGCTTGTCTGCCGTTTGTTTACGCCTGCGTGCTCACCTTTGCTTACGCCGGCTCGTACCTGTCAGCCGTGGGCTTTACACCCGTGTGCCTGCCTACCGTGTGTTTATGTCTGTGTTCCTTACACCTTTGGGCTTACGATTGCATGTTGACGGCGGATGCTTAATGACGGCAGCGTGCATATTAGCCGTGTGTTTACGCCTTTGCTTTACACCTGCGTGTTTGTCACCCGTATTTATTCCCGCTTGCTTGTCTATGCTTACCGACGGCGTATGCTTGTCACCCATGTGCTTAACACCTAATTCTGGCGACCGCTTACAAGAATATTTCTTCACCGAACACCTTCGTAAACTTGACAACCGTGTGCTTTACACCTGTGGGCTTGAGATTGCGCACTTGTCAGCCGTGTGTTTGATACCTTCTTGCTCGTCTTAGCTTACCGACGGCGGATGCGCTGAAATTTTTTCGCTTAATTTACTCGTAATTTAGTCGAGATTTATATAAACATTTTACGACGGACAACTTTGTTTAAAATTTTTATACAAAGTAAATAAAGTAAAAACAACAATTAGGCGCAAAATTTAATGTGAAGCGTTTTTTAATATTAAATATTAAAAGTTCAACTTTGCATTCATTTTAGCACATATATATTTTATTATCAAGCATTTTGCGCAAAAAAAAATGTATATCACGCATTTTTTAACGGTTTTTCACAAAACTTTTTATTTATAAAAGTGCCACAATAAACTATTATTTGTTAAAAAATAAGGTGGCGCATATGCGCGAACAGGGATTTAATGTTTCCCGTGAAACCAACCAAATTTTAAAAATTGATTTTTTAATGTTTCACGTGAAACAGAGTGTGCTTATTTCTTAGTATTGTGGATAAAACTCTTTAAAATTAGTTTTTATATATGTGGATAACTTTTTAAAACAATACACAAATGTGGATAAATTAGCGTAGAATTACCAAAAATTTAGCCATTTTGTCCACTTTTTATAGTATTTTGAGCAAATTTGTTAATATTTTTGCTTAAAATTAAAATTACACAAAAAATTTATATGTTGATATGTTGATTAAATGTTAAACAAATGTGGATAAAATTCTAAAATTGAGGGTTATTTACTGCTTTTTAAGCTCGAAAAGCCCGTGAAACAGACTGGTTTTAAGTTTTCACGACAATATTTATGTATAGAGTTAGGTTCTTTACCTAAGTATAAAACCCCTTCTGTAAATTTAAAGTACTTAAATTTACAAAAAATTGATACAAATATAACCCAAGATAATGATTTGTGGATAAATTTTTTAAAGATTATTAAAAAATTATATATAGCGCACCGCAAAAGCAATACAAAAAAGCAAAATATAATTTTATGTATTAATTGATAGAATACTTAACCAACGCCTAAACTTAACGATTTATCGGCAGGAAATCATAGAATACATAAGCCATATTCTTTAAACTGCAGGCAATTTACCGTAAATATATCAAATTTCAAGTATTTTAGTCAAAGCCGGGCAGATAAAGCAATAGTTAAATGATATCAGCTCGCAAATATCACCCGTACAGCTTGGCATCAAGGGTAAAACACTCTTTTATATTCATTATATTAGCAAAACGAGAATGAAGAATAGCATAAATAACGAGGCATAACCGTAGATAACAGTATAAATTACTAATTATTATAAGCGCAAAAGCTTAAAAATAGTTATTAAAAACATAAATGTATTGCGCTATATGCATTATTAATTTCAAGTAGGGTGTAAGCGGTTATATTCTTAATTTTATGTTTGAGCGCAGTATTGTTTAAAGGCGCATAGGTATTTAAGCGCTTATATAATTTGTTATGCGCTTAATAAACATTAAATACACAAGGCGCTTAAATAATAATACTGCGCCTTGTGTATTTAATAATAATATTTTAATTTAATAAAAGTTAGTCGAATTTAAAGATAAGGCGAGCTTATGAAATCTGCTATGCAAAAACCTAAACTTGTTAATTATGTTATAGCGCATAGCAAAAATTAAATAATAGCGCTTCAAATAAGCAATAAGCGCAAATTGCAAAATTTGTAATGTTTCCCGTGAAACATAGGATTTTTTGTCGCAAATTTATCGTTCTAATTAAGGGGTTTCAGTAAAATAACCTTGTGAGATTACGACAAAACCCATGTTATATAGGATGTGCTGTGCGATATTTTCAATATTTGCTTTCCGAAGGCGTTATTGTTTAATACTTTAATTATTATGGTAGGTAAATTAATACGCTTAACATTATAAATATTAATATTTATTAACGCATGGTATTTACACGCTAATATAAATTTGGCGTTAAATATGTGTTTTGTGGTTAGGTTTTGATGTGGTATATAAAAAATTATGTGCGCATAGATGATATAATTAATAATTTTAAGTTAAATTCCTTTATGGCTTGCAGGTTTAATTTTAATATAAATTGGCAATAAGTTATACAGGAAGTAAATATGGAATTTTCGTTTAACGTATATAATTCGCTTGCAATAAGTGGCGAAACCTTAGCTTTAAAAAAAATATTACCTTACACCAACGATTTACCTATAATAATTTGCATTGGTAGCGATTTATCTATAGGCGACAGTTTAGGTCCAATTATTGGAACGACGCTTCAAGGCAAGCTTCAGGGCTTAAACTGTTTTATTTACGGAACGCTTTCTAAACCTATTACCGCGCACGAGGTTAAATATTTAAATGACTTTATACGCAAAACTCACCCAAACTGCCCTATAATCGCCATTGACGCTGCGGTAGGGGATTCGGGTGATATTGGTTTAATAAAAATTGCCAAGCGCGGAATATGCCCCGGTAGTGGCGCGAATAAAAAGCTTGGAAGAGTGGGCGACGTTTCTATTATGGGTATTATTGCAGAAAAATCCGCGTTTAATTTTTCCATGCTTTCATCTACGCGCCTTAACGTAATTTATAAAATGGCGCAAATAATTTCAGAGGGCGTCTCGAATTTTATTATCGATTATATTAAATGCGCCACAAATTAATTTGTTTACATTAGGTGGGTTTTTTACGCTTTAACATACAAAAATACTTTACCTAAATTTATAAAGCAATGTTTTTATATTAATGTTTTTTTTAGTTTTTAGTTGCCGAGCGGAGTTTATTCAATACTCCGCTCGCTTTAATTTTGCAAATTACTTCTGCGCAAGCCACAAAAATTACGGCACAAGGGTAATTTAAAGTAGCGGCGAAAAAATTTAATTTTTTTACCTTTTGTAATTTAATTAAGCGTGTGTATATTTAATTTAACTAGTTTTACCCTTGCGTTACCAAATCATTTTTACATTTTTTATATCAGGCGCAGGTGCATTAATTTTTATCACATTATTATGCTCTGCTTTATGCTAACAATATAAGGTGATTAGTGCCGTAAAATATAGTTTTGTGTTTTTAATGAACTATCAAAACGGGCAGGGTACGATTGTTTGGTTTTATCACGAACGGTGGAGAAACTATTAATACGAACGGTGGTGGTGGGTTTTAAAAGGTAAATAATTTACGAATATGAAAAGAAAAATAGAAAGATATTTAAACTCCAAAAACAAAAGTGAATATAGCAATTTAGACAAAATTTTTACCTTTTTTTGCATGGCGAAATTAAAAAAGCGTTATCTGAATACAAGGGCGACGGCGTTTACCCCACGTTTAATAAGTCAGAAAAAAATATTTAGTTGAATTATAGCTTTAACAACATTTTCGTCATTATAGATTTTTTGATGATAAGTATAGCCTTGCGGTATATCCTGCCGGCATAAGCGTTGACGAGTTAGAAAGGCATAGCAAAGAATATGATTACCAAAACTATTTTTCTTTTTCGGCGCTTATTAAGGAAATTGACGCAACGATTAAAAAGCATCCAAGCTTAAAGGACACGGCACATTTACAAAAAAAGAAGGCAATATATGCCTTAATTAAATGGATTTGCTGGTGCATACCGATTGTAATTTGCGCAAGCGTGGCACTATGCGTGCTTATAAAGGAAACGGCTATAATGGTAGAGCCTATTTGGGCAGTTTTATTTTTAGCGTTGCCTATAATAATCGGTATTATATTTGATATAAAATCGAAAAGGTTATAAATTTTTTCGCAAGGAGGGGCTTAAAAGCACTAATTGATTTTAAGAAAAGCGGTCACTAAACCAGGTGTAAAGCAAAGGCGAAAACATACGCGGGTGTAGGCGAAGGAATATCTTTATAAGCAGGTTACAAACATACGGCAGTCAAGCACGCGCAGGCATAAGCAGGCGTCAAGCACACTTCTATATGGCGAGAATTTAAAAGACGGCGAAATAGATTATTACAAAAAATCAGTTTTTATTTTCGCCTTTTTTATTTTTTAAATTATATAAAATTTATGCCTTTTAAAAAATTTAATTTAAAAAGATATAAAGGGTTTTATTAAAAATTTATTTGCCGTCATTTTTTATTGTTTTGTGCAAATTTTTATTAAGTGCGGTATAGTACGGGTGTAATTAAAATTTTATCCACTTTTATTTAATTAAGCCATATTTGGGGGGTAATTTTTTTAATTTAGGCATAGTTGGGGGGTAATTTTTTTAATTTAGGCATAGTTGGGGGGTAAAATAAAAAGTTATCCATATTTTCACGGTATATTTGTTGATAAAACTTAATAAAATATAAAACCGCTTTTTGTGTTTTGTTAAAGAATTAAAGCGTTAAATTTTTATATAAATTTTTTAAATTGCGTTGCGATACGGTTAAAAAAATGTTATAATAATTACGGATAAAATTATGGATTACGGTTGTTCTTTTAGCGGGCATAGGTTGGTTGGTACGGATTTAGACTTAAACCTTTTATGCCGAGTTATCGAAAACTTAATAAATTTCCGTGGCGTAACTAATTTTTTTTGCGGTATGGCAAAGGGGTTTGATTTAATCGCCGGCGAGTGCGTTATTAAATTAAAAGAAAAATACCCTAATATTAAGCTTTTTGCTTGCGTTCCCCATCAAGGTCAGGCAGATTATTACTGCGCCGAGGATAAGCGTAGGTACGCCGAAATTTTGCATAGTTGCAACGAAATTTTTACTCTTTCCACGCATTATTACAACGGCTGTATGCTTTATAGGGATAGGTATATGGTGGAACGAACGCAGTTTTTAGTATGCTTTTTGCGCGAAAAAAAGGGCGGTACTTTTTATACCTATAACTACGCCAAAAAGAAGGGCTTGCAAATTATTGAGGTTTAGCCTTGCCCTATTTTATTGTAAAAGCTTAATGCCCGAACGCTTGTGTTTAAAAAGTTTTAAAAGCAGGGTAGGCTTATTAAATTTATACCGATTTTACCCTACTTTATAAATTTTATTAATTATTAAAATAAAATAAGAGCCCGCTATTTTTCAAGCGCGAAAAATAGCGGGCTACGCTTTTGTTAAGCTTTATTTATTTTCCGTGTCGGTTAAAGCTTTTTCTTCTATCTTTTTAGGGGCTATAATTTCGGGCATTTTAAGGCCTTCCATCGCATATTAGTCGTCAAGGGGAGGGAGGAACTTCATCATCCCGGAAACAAAATTTACAGTTGCCGTTTTGCGGTTACTTTTTTTTGCCGTTGCAATCTTAATGTTGCTTTTTTTCTTTTTACAGTTATATTTTTGCTCTTAAAATTTTACGGTTTTCGTTTTTACTACTTAATTTATTAAAACGGTAATTTTTATAGGCTTACTTTATTTAATGGGGCTTTTTCTTTCTTTGCCGTTACCGCGCGGATACTGAATAGGGGTGGGCGCAATTTTTTTAATTGCTATAATATTTCTTACCCCTGCTTCGTCAGGAAGCTCTACCCTTTCAACCTTTTCTATTTTACCGCCCAAAATTTTTACGGCGTTTTGCGCTTCTATAATTTCTTCTTCAGCGTCGCCCTTATAAGCTATAAAATAACCTCCCACCTTTACGAAGGGCAAGCAATATTCGCATAAAACGTTAAGCCTTGCAACTGCCCTTGCGGTGCAAGCGTCGAACTTTTCACGCAAGCTTTTATCCTTTCCGCCGTCCTCTGCGCGAATATTCAATATATTCACGTCTTTATGCACTAATTTATCCACAACCACCTGCAAAAATTCACATTTTTTGCCGGTAGATTCCACTAAAGTAAAGCGCAAATCGGGGCGAATTATTTTAAGGGGAGTGGAGGGGAAGCCCCCGCCCGAGCCTATTTCAATAACGCTTGCGCCCTTTTTAAAAAACTTTTCGCCCAAAACGCTATCTAAAAAATGCTTAATTTTAACGCCTTTATCGTCTAAAATCGCCGTTAAATTATATTTTTTGTTGTACTCGACGAGTAAATTTTTGTATTCTTCAAATTTTTCCTTATACTCGCCTTCAATTAATTGCAAATAATAATTAATATCCATAAAAAAATTATATCACAGCGGTATAAAAAAAACAAGAATATAAAAAGTTATTTTTATTAAAAAAAGCGCTTAAAAATTTATTAACCTATACACTTTTATCTTATCCACAATCCACATTTTTTTGTGCATATCTTATCTTTATTACAAAATTATACATATTTATACAATTTATTTTTTTCATCTTTTAAAAAATATAAAATCTTAAAAAAACTTTATCCCCTTTTCCACAAATAATCAACATTTCTATCCACTAAAAAACACCATTTTTCCACACTTAAAATACCCTTATTTTGTTGCTTTTTTTTATGTTTTTTGTTATTATAATAAGGAATTAGCTTATATTTTACTTTTTATCCACATTTCAACCGAGCCTACTATTATTATTAATATAAATAAATATAAAAATAATAAGAAAAGTATAAGATTTAGGTTGGCGAAATTTTATAAAAGGTAAGGTTGCCGTTTTAACGGTTATATTTTTTATTTATTAAAAATTTACTTTAAAAAATTATTTTACGATAGGAGTTTATATGAAAGCCGTTTGTCAGGGTATAGATTTATCGGATGCTGTATTAAAGGTAGTTAAAGCTTGCGCTACGAGAACTACCGTTCCCGTAATGGAATGTATTAAGATTTCTGCAAAAAACGACGGAATAACTCTCACCGCAACCGACGGTGAAATTGCAATACAAAAAAAGATTTCGGCAGAAATTTTAGAAGAAGGGGAGGTTTGCGTTCCCGGTAAATATTTTGCCGACTTTATTAAAAAATTAGAGGGCGTGGAAATAGTTCTTTCTGCAACCAACAAAAAAATGGAAATTAAGTACGCCGACAGCCAAACCTCTATGCAAATTTTATCGGCTGACGATTTCCCCAAGGTTGATACCGATATTAAGGATAACAGCTTTAAAATTAAAACGGAGGATTTGAAAAATATTATTTCCGCAACCTCCTTCTGTTGCGCAAGCGACGATTCCAGACCTATTTTAAAGGGCTGTCAGTTCGTAATTTCCGGTAGCGCGCTTTGCGTTACGGCGTTGGACGGCTTCCGCCTTGCAACGGCAAATACCGCCGTTTTAGAGGCTACTGCAGATATGGAATTCGTTTGCCCTGCAAGAACCTTAAACGAAATTGAAAAAATGCTCCCCGACGCAGAAGAGGTTACCGAGGTATTTATTCAAAAGGGTATGATTTTGGTTGCGGTAGAAAGCACCGTTTTAACCTCTCGCTTATTCGGCGGTGATTTTATTAAAAAGGAAAACATTATTCCTAAAAGCTTTACCACCTGCGTTACGGTAGATAAGGCGCTTTTAAAAAGCAGTATCGAAAGAGCGGCTATTTTAGTTAGAAACGATAGAAACAGCCTTATTATTATGGATATATCGCAGGGTAAGGTGGAAATTTCTTCTAATTCAGATATAGGCAACGTAAACGAGCCCGTAAAAGCAGAGGTAGAAGGCAAGGATATTAAAATTGCAATGAATTCCAAATTTATATCCGAAGCAATCAACGCGCTCGACGACGAAATTGCAGAACTTTCGTTTAACAGCAACGTTCAGCCCTTTATTTGCCAAAATAAAGACAAAAAGCAAGTATTATATTTAATTTTACCCGTAAGAACGGCAAATAACGCTTGACTTTAATTTTTTTAAAAACTATAATTATAAAGCAAAAATAGCGGACTATGCCCGCAAATGGAAATATTTTATAAAAAATAATAAAAAAAGCAGAAAAATTCTGCAAAGAGGAGAACAAAATGAAAAGAACTTATCAGCCTAAAAAAAGACAGAGAAGCAAGGTTCACGGATTTAGAAAAAGAATGGCTTCTAAACAGGGAAGAAACGTATTAAAGAGAAGAAGAAATAAGGGCCGCAAAAAGCTTTCTGCATAAATAAGGCTTTTTAGCAAAAATTGCAATAAGGCAAAAAAAGAGTTAATTTAAGTGCGTTATTTAAGAATAAAAAAGAATACTGACTTTCAAAGGTTATTTAAAGGGGGAAAAAGAGTATTTTCCCCTTGTATTACTTTACTTTATATTCCGTCAAATAACCTTAAAATGGGTATAGCAATATCTAAAAAACACGGAAAGGCAGTTACGAGAAACAGAATAAAAAGGCTTATTAGGGAAAGTTTTGCAAAAACTTCCCCCCTTTTAAGTAAAAGCTATTCCATAATAGTTTTGCCAAGAATTTTAGAAGAATATTCTTTTAAAAACTTTGAAAAAAGCTTTTTAATATGTTTTAAAAAAATAAACGCATCTTCTTAAGAAGCTATACGCTATGCTAAAAAAAATTAAAAAGGCAATAAAATATTTGCGCAAAAGGGTTTTTAAGCCCTATTTAAAAATGCTTTGTATGCGCCTTATAATATTTTATCAAAAGCATATTTCTAAAAAAACCTGCCTATATAAGCCCACCTGTTCCGAATACACCCTGCGTGCAATAAACAACAACGGCGTTATAATAGGTATAATTTTAGGCGCGTATAGAATACTTCGCTGTAATCCCTTATCAAAGGGAGGGTACGACCCCGCACCCGAAAATTTTTTAAAGGTTAAATGGGTTTTATAAAAAAACCCTAAAATTTTATTTATGGATTTTAATATTCTTGCAAGCGTGTCGCAAAATTTTATCGACTACGTTGTAAAAAACGTTCCGGCAATAGAGCTTAACTGGATAGGCAATATTATAAGCTGGATTATAGGTATTGGCGGAATAACCGGCGTCGGTATTATTCTTTTTACTTTAATACTTAAAACTATAATGCTTCCGCTCGATATTTTCTCGCGCGTGTCAACCAAAAAGCAAAGCTTGGTTATGAAAAAGATGCGCCCTAAAATGGAAAAATTGCAAAAGCAATACGCAAACGATAAAGAAATGTATAACAGCAAGGTAATGGAGCTTTATAAGGAAAGCGGTTATTCTATGTTCGGTGCTTGCCTTCCTATGATAGTTTCCCTCGTTATATTCATTTTCGTTATCAACGCGTTTTCAACCTATTCCCAGTATGCGAATTTAGAGCTTTACAGAGGTATGGTAAACGCTTATAACCAAAGCACCTTAACCTTCGTTTACGACGAAGAAGAAAACCCCGAAGGCTTTTTAATCGTTTACGAAAACGAAGAAGAAGTAAACTATTTAGTTGATTTTTCTGCCTTCTGTAATTATTACGACGCAAACGAATATAAAATTAAAAATAGCGAAGGCGCAGAAATTGCAACCGCGCAACAGCTTTTTGACGGAATTTTTGCAGTAGAAGATTTACAAAATCAAGATTTCAGCCTTACTCAAACGGCGGAAAACAGCGCATTAAATATCGTTAAAGAATATATAAGAGAGCCTGCGCGCGAAGCGGCTGCTCAAAAATACAGGGACGATCACGAAGGCTTTTTATGGGTTAAAAACATTTGGTATTCCGACAGTATGTTTACCCGTGAGCTCCCTGCGTTTAACGATTTTAAAAATTCTGTAAGCACGGCGCAATTCGGCGAGGATTACGAAAAATCGTATAACGAGGTTACTGCAAACTTAACGGAAGAAAAGCAAAACTTTAACGGCTTTTTCGTTTTAATCGTGTTGGCTATCGGCGTAATGCTATTACAGCAATGGATAACTATGCGCGCGCAAAAGGACGCAAACGAACTGAGCTCCGTTGACGGAAGCGCTGCGCAAACCAACAAGATGATGATGGTTATGATGCCTATTATGTACGGTATATTCTCGTTTATGTACTCGGCATCCTTCTCTATTTATATGATAACCAGCAGTATTTACGGGCTTGTAACTATGCTTATTATAAATAAGATTATGGACGCAAGATTTGCGAAAAAGGAAGCGGAAGAAGAGCTTGCTAAATACACCAAAAGGTCGGCAAACAAAAAAGTAAACAAAAAATAATAAGGAAATTAAATAATGGAAAAGGTAAAAGAAGGCGTTTACACCGCAAAGACGGTGGAAGAAGCAATAAACACAGGCTTGTTAGCGTTAGAGCTTACGCGTGAACAAGCGGAAATTGAAGTTTTAGAAGAAGGAAAAAAGGGCTTTTTTATCTTTGGCGGAACGCCTGCAAGGGTAAAAATTTCGCAAAAGCTTTCTGACGGTGAAAGAGCAGTTAAGTTTTTAGACGGTTTATTAGAAATTTTAAATAAGCCCGCCGTATGCGAGCTTGTAAACGACGGCGAAAAGATTGAAATTGAAATTAAAACTACTAATTCCCACGCAATTATCGGTCGCCGTGGCGAAGTGTTAGACGCTATGCAATGTATAGCAGGCGCCGTTGCAAACATTGGCAACGAGGATTATAAAAGAGTTGTGGTAGATTGCGAAAACTACCGTGAACAACGCGAAGAAACGCTTAAAAAGCTTGCTAACAACCTTGCTAAAAAGGCAGTTGAAAAGGGCAAAAAGGTTACTTTAGAGCCTATGAACCCTTACGAAAGAAGAATTATTCACTCTGCGCTTGCCGAAAATACTGAAGTTAAAACTATTTCCGACGGTAAAGAACCTAACAGATTTATCGTTATTATCCCCAACAATCTTAAGCACTACGACAAAAGGGATAAAAACGGAAAGCGCCCCTTCGACAAAAGGGATAAATTTGAAAAGCACGGCGATAAAAAGGAAAGGGGAGAAAGAAAGGGTAACCGCCCTTCCGCGCCCCGTAGCTCTGCGCCCAAGCGTGGCAAAAAGCAAATCACCTTCGGCACTTTTTTAGGCAATAGCGGAAACAAGGCTGAAGAATAAGCTTGCGCAATTTATAAAAAGGTAAAAAATAAAAGCAGGTTATATAGCGTTTAAGGCTAATAAAAATAAACGCGCTTTTAAGGTTAAGCCTTTTATATATGCAAACGGCAAAAAACAAAAAAATTTTAATTGATACGGCAGTATATTGCAATTAACGCTATTTTAGCGCAAAAAAAATACAGGGTATTAATTAAAAAAACAATAAAATTAAGGCAATTTTAATTGCTTAAGGAAGGTTTTCGGCTCAACACTTCCGTATAAAAAAACCGAGGATATGCAAATTATAAAAATTGCGGAACGGTTTAAAACGCCGTTCCGTTTTTTTAAGCCGATAATTTGCAAAAAAGAAATGAAAAAATTATTTACCACTAAATCCTTATGTAAAACGGGCATAATGGCAGCCCTTTACGCAGTTTTAACCTGGGCGTTCGGTTCGCTTGCGTTTGGCCCCGTGCAAATTCGCCCGGCAGAAGCGTTAACGGTGTTGCCCCTGTTTTTCGCAGAAGCAGTACCTGCACTATATATCGGGTGCATGCTTGCAAACCTGCTTTCCGGCTTTGGGCTTTACGATATATTTTTAGGCTCTCTCGCCACGCTTTTAGCCGCGCTTGCAACCTACTTTTTTGGCAAAATAATAAAAAACCATTATTTAAAAGTAGCCGTTGGGGGAATTTTCCCCGTGCTGTTTAACGCCTTTTTAATACCTTTGGTAATTTGGCTTGCAAGTGGCGAGGCGGCGTATTGGGTAAACTTTGTATCGCTGTTAATTACGCAAAGCCTTTGGGTTTATGCGCTTGGCATACCCTTTTATTTTGCTCTTTTAGGGCTTAAAAACAGCAACAAAGTGCCGTTTTTGTTCGAAATTGGCTCAAATCAGTAAAATTATAACTATTTTTAAATATTTTTTAAAAAACACTTGCATATTGGTTTTTTTTAATGTATAATGATTATAACCTAAAGAAATTTAGGTAATAAGGGAAAATATTTTAATTTTTATGGAGTGGTTATGACTATTACAGAAGCAGTAGCAGCAAGACTTAACGGTATTTTAAAGGAACGCGGACTTCTTAAAAAGGATTTTAAGGAATTACCCGGCGTTAAAGGACAAAGCATTTGCAATATCTTCAGAACGAAAGGTACGCCTTCCATCAGCATGACGACGCTTTATCGCGTATGCCGTGCTCTTGGCATGACTATGTCTGAATTCTTGGCAGACCCCGTATTTGATGATTGCACCATTAAAGAATAATTTAATTATTTTTTTAAAATCGTAATTAAGGGAGTGTGGCTTTTTGGCTACGCTCTCTTTTTTTTGCTTAATTTTTTCGCGCAAGGGAAGTAAGCGCAATAATGCGCGCCACGAATAAAAAACAAAATATTATTAAACAAAATAAAATTCGCCCCGTATATTCGCCCCGTAAAAAAAGCGCCACAAAAAATAAAGCGCAACGGCAAAAAAACAGGGCGCGCAAAAAAGCATATTAATTTACAAAAAACCGCAAAAATTGCAGTAAAAAACTACTCGCTATACGCGCGCTATCGCGTATACATTATTATAGAATATATACGAAAAAATAAAAAAGTACACTTTTTACGCTAAGGGCAAAACAGTCTAAATTATTACATATTTTTTTGCATAAAACGATTTACTTTTTTTTAAATTTGAATTAAAATTTATACAATAGCGGTTTCCCCGCAAAAAAAATTTTTTAAGGAGTTTTATGATGAACAACAAGAAGTCTTTGCTAGTATCCGTGATATTAGCGTTAGTTATGGCTATGTGCTTATTCTTGTTACCCGCATGCGGCGGCACTAAGTACGCAGTTACTTGGAATATCGTTGACCAAAGCGGCGCAGCAAGCACCAACGCAACCATAACCGTAGAAGGCTACGACGCACTTCCTTCCGAAGTAGAAGAAGGAACCAAGCTTTCTTTCACCGTTGAAGGAACTAACGGTTGGGAAGTTTCTAAAGTAGAAGGAGCTCGTCTCTCCGGCGGCAAATACAACGTTACCGTTAACGAAGCAGTAACCGTTAAGGTTATTCTTAAAGAAGCAGTTTCTAGCGTTAACGTAACCACTAACCCTACCGATTTATCCTACGTTGCAGGTGAATCTTTAAATAAAGACGGTATGGTAGTAGAAGTTGCATACGCAACCGGCAGAACGGAAACCGTTACCGATTACACCATTGGCTATCAGGATGCAGAAAAATCCGCATTCAGCCTTGGCGATACTTCCTTCGTAGTAAAGGTAGGTAACAAAGAATCCGCTCCCGTAAGCTTAGCAGCAGCTGTAGAAGCTCAAATCACCCTCGACACCGAAGGTCGCGGCACCATTAACGAATCTTGGTTAAACGCTTTAGAAGCACGTGAAGATATCAACAACTTCGCAGTTAGCGAAGACGGTATCGTAAGCTTCACTTACTTAGAATTAACCGAAGCAATCGCTCTTCCCGGCGACGACGACATTACCTTCGTAGAAGAAGGCGACTTCCACTTAAGAGCTTGGTCTGCAAACGAAGTTGCATACTCTGCAATTACCGCAGAAAACAAAGACAGCTTAAACTTAGTTGCTTCTTGGACCGCAGTATTAATGACCCTCAACGATATGTATCTTTCCTACGAAACCGTTGACGGCGTAACCGGCCCCTACTTAGTTCTCGACGTAACTTTCGAAGCAGTAGAAAGCGCTTATATTTACCTCTATGAAGGTAACGATAAGGTTGAATTAGAAGGCGACAGCTACTCCGCAACCGGCGCAGCAAACGAAAAGATTTTATTCGACTTAACCAAACTTGGTAACCACGAAAACGGCGCATACAACGGCAAATGGATGGACATTAAGTTCCGTGCAGACGTTGGTGGCTACATCTTCGAACAAGAATTCATTCTTGATCACGACGCACCTCTTGCAGAAGTTGGCGGTGCTGTAACCGACGGTGTAAACGCATACACCTTATTAACCTACAGAAGCGGCAATAGAGATTCTCTTAAAATCGCTTTCAAACCCTACAACACCACTTACGGCTTTGACGTTGAAGGAAACGAACTCGTTGTTTCCGGTCAGCTCAACCCCGCTAACACCGCAACCCACGCAGGCGCAACCGCAACCTTAACTATGGGCGGCGCAACTGCTACCGGCACCGTTGCAGCAGACGGTTCTTGGGCTCTTAACTTCAACATTTCTGAAATCGGCGCATGTGGCGCAACTAACTTCAGCGCAATCACCTTCAGCAAGGACGGCGTTGCAGACGTTACCGGCGATTTCAACTACACCGCAGGTACTTCCGTTTACGATTACTCCGGCGGTATGTTCAGCTCTCCTAGCTACTACGCAACCGAATACGTTACCGAAGACGGCAACTGGGCTATCTACCTTGGTAACATGGGTAGCGACTGGCAAACCGCATTCTTCTCCGTAGTAGATATCGCTCACGAAATCGCTTATGAAAACGTATCCTTAGCAGTAAGTGACGCAGGCGCTCTTAACTTAGTATTCACCGGCGCTTACGGCTTCGGTTATACCGCAGATGAAGTTATCGCATCCGTTACCGAATCCTTCTACTGCGACTTACAGATGTATCCTTCTTGGCCTTACAGATGGTACAGCAACGCTGGTACTGCAGACGTTGCAGGCAACTTCGTTGTAACTGCAGCTGACGGCGTATTCACCGTAGTTTGCGACCTTTCTGTAAACAACGACGGTACTCCCACCGCATTTGAAATTGGCGACATTATTTACGGCCACTTCGGCAACTCCAGCGCTAACTTATCCGTTCCTTTCACCGCTGGTAAAGTAACCGTTGACGGCGTTGACTACACCTTAGGTGGCGCTAACTCTAGCTGTGCTGACTGGATGAACGGCTTATCCATCATCTACGTAACTGAAGCTAGCGGCGACGAAACCCCTGGTACTGACAATCCCGGAACCGATACCCCTGGTACCGATGACCCCACTAATGAACCCGCATTTGCTTTAACCGGCGCAACTCTTGAAGTAAGAGAAGGCGTAGCTTACTACGTTCTTACCGGTACTTATGCAGTTTACACCGCAGACCAAATCACCTTCGATTTCCAAAGAATGAACGGCTGGTCTTACATCAACGATTTACCCACCGAAATTAACTTAAACGACGGCGAATTTGAAATCGTAGTTAACCTTTCTTCCGTAGGCGTTGAAGGCAACATGCTTGCTCACATCAACTTAAACGGTACCGTTAAGGACGTAGAATTCTCTTCCGGTGAAGAAGGCACTATCGCTGAAGTAACCGCAGGTGGCAAGGTTTATACCCTTAAGTATGAATACGCTACTACTTGGAGCCGTTGGATGCCCCTCGTAACCGTAGCAGAAGCTGAAGAAGGCGGCAACGAATTTACCGGTGATCCCGTTCGTTTTGAAGCTGAAGAAGCTGAATTAGTTTCCGCAGAAGGCGGTTCTAACCCCATCCAAATCGAAAGCAACGCAGCTTGCTCTAACGGCCAAGGCGTAGGCTATATGCAGGATGCAGGCAAC
>SVIM01000044.1 GCA_015069485.1 Clostridiales bacterium
CTCCCTCCGTCAACTGCGTTGACACCTCCCTCGTCATAGGGAGGCAAGGGGTGCGTTCATTTTTTATACTTACTGTCATTCTGAGCGTAGTGAAGAATCTCTTTGGATCCTGACGCGATTGCGACAAAGTCGAACAATCGCTATTCCGTCGCTACGCTCCTTACGCTTCGCCTACGGCTTTCGCTACGAGGTGAAATACAACGCTATGCGTTGCGTGAAATTTACAACGATTTGCAACGATTAGTATTACCGCAATAATAAAGCCCGACGGCAAACTGCCGTCGGGCTTTATATTATAATTTTTATGCTTAAAGTGGGTTAATTATTTATTATAGCTATCGTACACTTCTTTTAATCTGTGGGGATAGTCCGACATAATGCCGTCGGCTTCGATTTCGATAAGCATTTTCATTTCTTCAACGTCGTTTATCGTCCAGAAATGCACGGCGATATTGTTTTTATGCGCCGCATCCGTTAAGCTTTTGGTTGCTACCGTTAAGCCGTACTGCTCGATGGGAAGCTGTAACACGCAAATATTGTCGGGGAAGAATACGTCGAGCTTAAGCATTTGCAAAATAAAGAAGGGAATTGCCGCGCCGTATGCAGGCGAATACATAACGTAAGGGGGGATTTCGATAGTTTTTCCGTTAACTTCTGCCTTGCCTTCGGCTTGAATTTTGGTAAATTCTTGGTAAATTTCTTCGTGGAAGGACGCGAGTACTACTCTGTCGAACGCTTCGTATTTATCTAAAAGCTCTAAAATTGCGCCGAGCGCCTTTTTGCCCGTTTCGCCGGATTGCTTAATTTCTACGTTGATTTCGTTATCGGGGAAGCAAACTAAAAGCTCTTCCAAGGTGGTTGCCAAGAATTTGCTTTCGTGTCTTGCCACAACGCCTTCGGGATATTCTACGTCCAAGGGGGTAACCTCCACGCCGTTCATATCGTCCGTTCTGTATTTAACTTCTACGATATTGCCGTTTTCATCCATTTCTTCTTCGTAACCGAAGTCAACCTCTTGCGCCATTAAATCGGAATAATTCCAGTCGATAATTTTGCCGGAAACGTTGGTTTTTTCGTCCAAATCGGTATCGTGCGAAAGAATAATTACGCCGTCCTTCGTAATGCTTACGTCCGTTTCCATCATAACGTTTTTATCTACGCTATACGCGTTATAAAACGCTTCTAAAGTGTTGTCAGGGAATTCTTGATTACCGCCACCGTGAGCGATTAGCTTGGGCATATCCCCTTGCGAACGCATAGGATTGTAGCGATAGTTATCCGTTCTGGGGAAGAACGCAATAATTGCGTAAGCCGCTACGAGTACCGCTAAAACGATTAAAAAAATCTTTAAGCCGTTACCCTTCTTTTTTGTTTTTTCTTTTGCCATAAATTTCTCCTTTGTATATTTATTGCACGAAAAGCGCAATTTATTTAACCTTTAATTTACCTTAAGCAAATAATTAATTCTTTAATAAAAGGTTGCCATTTAATAAAAGGTTGCCACTTCTTCTTCGGCGGGAAGGGGCTGCGCCCTGTCGATTTTTATTGCCGAAAGCACGGGGCCCTGCTGACGATAAACTGCCGAATATTCGTAGCCTACCTCTGCCACTATCTCTAACCAGTCTTTAGTTTGCACGCCCGAAATTTTGCCGTTAGTTATAAGGGCAAAGCCGTCGTATGCAATGTCGTCGGCGCAACAGGTCATAATGTATCTGCCGATAACTATTGTGCCTTGGGGAAGCTGCTTGCTAACCGCCGCCATGCCCTTAAATTTTACCTTCTTTCCAACATACTGCTGGGGGTTTTCGGATAAATCGCGATAGAAAAGAGCAAAGTCCCTGTCTTCAATTTCCACTATGGGCGCTTCGATATCAAAGGGCATAGGGTCTTGAATATCGTCGAATTCCGCCTTTCCGCCCAAGTATTCGTAAACGATATCGGGACGGCGAGAAATTGCCCTTACTACCTTGTGAAATTCCATTTTTTCCATATCGCCCTTAAAGCGATTAAATACCACCATTTGCGTCATATTTATTTTGTCGAACACAAGCTGGCGCATATTTTTATTGTAGCTTAAAAAGGTGTTGGAATCGAAAAAGCTCATCATTTGCACTATTACCCAGTTTTCGGGCATAGCCTCGAATAAATCGTCTAAAAGCCAAGTGCCGTTATATTCGATTATAACCCTATCGGCATAGTGCTTGCGCTGAAGGTTTGCAAGGTTTTGAGCGTTAAGCTCTGCAATGGCGTCGATAAATTCCACGCCCACCTTGCCCGCCTTAAAGCGAGAAGATTCGTATTCCTCCTCCCCGTCCTCGCAGACGAGAAGTAGCGTTTTTTCGCCGTTTTTCATACGGGGATCTTCTAAAGTTTCTTGTATAAATTTGGTTTTACCCGATTCTAAAAAACCGAGAAAAAGATAAACCGTAATCTCTTTGTTTTTTGCCATATTATTTTACCGTTACTACTTTTTATAAAGTGTAATAGGCCGTTAATTGCCACATAGTTGCCTACTAATTGCCGTATAGTTGCCCGTGTAATTGCCGTTTGGTTGCCTTTTAATCGCCGTGTGATTGCCGTGCGGTTGCCCGTGTAGCTATCTAAAGCGGAGCCGTTTTTTTGTTAAACGCCGAATAAATTTTTAAGCTCTTCTTCGTTTATGTTGCTACCTATAACGCAAAGCCTGCCGGTGTAGGCGGGCACGCCTAAACGCACGTCCGCTTCGCCGGGGACGAAATCAAAGTGAATCCACTCGCCTGATTGACCGGCAACTATGCCCTTTGCACGCAATATAGTGCCAAACCTTTGCGAATCGTTAAGGGCGATAAGCGCTTGGCTTACGCCGTCCTTTGTAAATTGCTTGCTCGTTTCAACGCCCCAGCTCGTAAACACTTCGTCCGCGTGATGATGATGGTGGTCGTGGTGTTCGTGATGGTGTCCGCAACAGCACTCTTCGCCGTGCTCGTGATGGTGCTCGTGGTGGTGTCCGCAGCAGCACTCTTCGCCGTGCTCGTGGTGATGCTCGTGATGTTCGTGGTCGTGGTGGTGTCCGCAGCAGCACTCTTCGCCGTGCTCGTGGTGATGCTCGTGATGTTCGTGCTCGTGTTCGTGATGGTGTCCACAACAGCACTCTTCTCCGTGCTCGTGATGGTGCTCGTGGTGGTGCTCGTGTTCGTGATGGTGTCCGCAGCAGCACTCTTCACCGTGCTCGTGGTGGTGCTCATGGTGCTTATGCTCGTTAACAAGCTCTTCCATTTTAGCCTGTAAGGTGTCCGTTTGCTCCATTGCCCCCAAAATATCCTTGCCCGAAAGCAAATTCCAAGGGGTGGTAACTATGGTTGCCGTAGCATTTTTTTGACGGACCAACTCGATTGCCGTTTGCAACTTTTCGGGGGAGCACGCGTCGGTGTGGCTAAATACTATGCACGCCGCGGAGGAAATTTGGTCGTTAAAAAATTCGCCAAAGTTTTTCATATACATTTTGCACTTTTTCGCATCTACTACGCAAGCCGTGCAATTTACCGTGGCGTTTTTAAGGTTCGCTTCGTTTACCGCACGAATTACGTCGGAAAGCTTGCCTACGCCCGAGGGCTCGATTAAAATTCTATCGGGGTTATATTCCTGCTGAACCTTTTGCAAGGCTTTGGAAAAATCCCCCACGAGCGAGCAACAGATACAGCCTGAATTAAGCTCGTTTACCTGTATTCCCGCATCCTGCAAAAAACCGCCGTCAACGCCGATTTCGCCAAATTCGTTTTCGATTAAAACGAGCCTTTCGCCCGAGTACGCTTCTTTTATAAGCTTTTTAATAAGCGTGGTTTTACCTGCGCCTAAAAAACCCGAAAAGATATCAATTTTAGACATAAAATCTCCTTAATTACAATATATTACGGGGGCAATTAAAATTTTTAACGCCTTTACCCCGTTAATATTTATCCATATTTATAGCTTTTAAAGCCCTTAATTTAGGCAAAATAATTATTTTTTGTTTTTGTAGGTTAACTTTCTAAAGCTGCCGTCTTCCTTGTGAATAATAATTCTTGCATCTTGGCTTACGGCAAGCTTTTTAGCGTAATCTATCGCTTCCGCTTGGGTAAAAAACAACTTAATGGCCCTTGCGCCCTTGGACATTTTTACCTGCCATCTGTTATCTGATTTGCGCTTTGAAATGTGGTAAACCTTGTTGGCGGGCTTGGCGCTTTGCTTGCCGCTTTGCTTTTCCTCGCCTTCGTCATTGCCGTTATCTTCGCCGTTGCCGTTATCTTCGCCGTTTTCCACTTCTTGCGCTATTTCGCCGTCTTCAACGGCTTCGCTAACCGCTTCTTCTTCAACGGCGCTTTGTTCGGCTGAAGATAAATCTTCTTGCTCGCAATAAGCGGTATTAGCGTTTTTAGCGCCCTTTTTTTTGCGCGATTTTACGATTAATAAAACCGTTACTAAAATTAAAATAAGCGAACATGCCGCCACGCCTATTAAAAGCCACTCGTTTGATTTCAACCCTAAAAAATCCTGCAAAAGCAACATAAATAATTTCCACCTTCTTTTTTATAATTGTATAACTAAACGGCAGAAAAGTCAAGTAAAAATATATTTTCTAATTAGCCCATAGGGCGTAATTAGCATTGTGATTTAAAAATATACCTGTTGTTTTATATAAATATAATAAAAATGTGAAATTTGCGTTAAATTTTATACATTTTGCGTCATATGTATTTACAAATTTTATATTTCGCGTATAATGGATATATAAAATATGAAAATTTTTTATCCTAATTTGGCTGCACGGGTCCTCCCTTTTTTTAAATTTCATTCCCGTGCAGCTTTCGTTTTATATTGTTTTTTAAAATAAAGGGAACGCAAAGCTTTTTTGCGTCACTCTTAGGGATTTTAATTAAATAATTTATTAAACTCGACTTTTGATAAGTCGAGTTTTCTTTTACCCACGCATAATCACTTGAATTAAGCTGGCTTTTTTGATATAATAAACACACCGATAAATAAGAATTTGACGGAGATACAATATGAAGCTGAAGAACATTTTGATCGTTGTTAAAGATATAGAAAAATCGAGAAAATTCTATCAAGACTTGTTTGGAATAGAATTAGT